>DATBAA010000498.1:0-2861 GCA_036271755.1 Myxococcales bacterium
TTCGAAGTCGCCCAGCGAGTCGCCCTTGCTCATGTTCTATTTTGTAGAACTACGCGGAGGCGCTGTCAAATCACCGCTTGCGCGCGGCTTCATCGCTCGTCGCGGGCCGCGCTTCCGGCCGCCAGCGGAACCTGTCGATCACCTGGCCCTCGACGGCATCGGCGATGATCTCGCCGAGGATGGGCGCGAACTTGAAGGCGTGGCCGCTGTCGCCGGTGGCGACGATGCAATGAGGTTGCTCGGGGTCGGGCGCGATCCAGAAGTGGCCGTCGTGGGTGTCGCTGTAGAAGCAGAGGTGGCTGGCGACGATGGGCGCTTCCGCGAGCGCGGGAAAGCTCTGCCGCAGGAACGCGCGCAGCTCTTCGGTCTCTGCTTCGGTCACGATGCGCGGCTCGGACGGATGCATTGCCCGGCCCGCGCCGTGGTTGGCGATCTTCACCACGCCTGCCCGCGGATGAAGGGGAAAGCCATAGAAGCCGGTGGTCGAGATGTCGGCGCCAAAGACGGGAAACCTGTCCGCCGTGAAGAGGGACGGATCCTCGGGGCGCAGGTGAAAGACGGGCATTCCGCTGGCGCGAAAGAAGCCCGCGGTGCGCGGCACCAGATAGGGAGTCCAGGCGCCCAGCGCGAGCACGACCGCGTCGGCTGCGGGCAATGAGCCGTCGAAGCGAACGCCTTCGCACAGCTCTACGCCGGCCCTGGCCGCCTCTTGAATCAGCCACGCGACCGCGCGGCCGCTCTCCGCCCAGCCCCCAGCCGGATTGAAGATTCCGTCTACGTACAGCTCCGCGTTCCAGGCGGGGAAGCGGCGGGCGATCTCCGCACCGTCGATGCGCTGCAGGTGGTGACCGCGCTTTTCCAGGACCGACAGGCTGTCGCCCTCGAAGGTGCCCGGCCGCAGCCTGGTTTGCCGCAGGAAGAGCACGCCGGTTTCGTGAAAGAAATCCTGGTTCCAGCGCCGCCAGCCCAGAAGCGCGCGCTCGGCCATCTCGCTATACAGCTCGTCCGCGCCGTACTCCATGCGGACGATCTTGCTGATGTCGTTGGACGCCGCGAGCGGATGCGGCAGCGGTCCGGGGTCGAGCAGCCGGACGCGGTGGCCGCGCCTCGAAAGCTCCAGCGCCGCGGTCGCTCCAAAGACTCCTGCGCCGGCCACCACGACATCCATCGGCCGAGCTTGCCGGGCGGCTGCCGCCGATGCAATCGTTTCAGAATGCTTCAATGCGGAATATCCACCATTGGTAGCGGCGGCTCTTTTTCGCTAGCATGCGCGGCATGGCGAACCTTCCGCTCCTTCTTCTGCTCGCCCAACTCGCAGCTCCCGCCCCGAAAGACGTTCCGGCCTGCGACACCGGCGCCGACTGCGTCGAGCTGGGCCGCAAGTTCGCCGCCGGTCAGGAGCGGCCACAAAGCTGGCCCATGGCGCAAGAGCTCTTCCGCCGCGGCTGCGAGAGAGGCGAGGGCGAAGGCTGCATCTACCAGCGCCTCTTCACCGAGCGCGGCCTCGCCGGAGACGCGAAAGGCCGCGAACAGCGCCTGCGCGCAAGCTGCGATCAAAAGAACGCAAACGATTGCAGCGATCTGGGCAAGCTCCTCGAGCTGCGCAAGGATCTGAGCGGGTCGCGGCAACAGTACGAGCGCGGCTGCGACCTGGGAGACGCCATCGGCTGCGAGCTCGCCGGCACCGGCATCTTGATGAGGCGCTACGGCGAGTCGGACCCGGCCGCGGGAGACGCGCTCTTCGCCAAGGCCTGCGAAATGGGAGAGGCCTTCGGCTGCGTCTACCACGGCCTCGACATCGCGCAGGGAAACGGCGTCAAGGCCAACCCGAAGCAGGCCAATGAATTGTACAAGAAGGCCTGCGAGCAGGGCGCGATGAACGGCTGCTACAACCTGGCCTTCAGCCTCGCCAACGGCTTTGCCACGCCGGTCAATTCGGGTGAGGCGCGCAGGCTCTTTCGCAAAGCCTGCGACGGCGGCTACGGCATCGCCTGCTTCTCGCTGGGCAACCTGCTCTCGCCCGGTTCGGGCAACGACGATGAAGACGTCGACGCCAATCGCTTCTTCAGGCGCGCTTGCAACGCGTCGGCCGGCGCGGGCTGCACGGCGCTGGCGCGCGACGTGGCGGCGGGCATCGGCGCCGAGCACGATGAGAAGGCCGCCGCGGCGCTCTACGAGCGGGCCTGCTTCCTGGGCGAGGGCGCGGGCTGCGCGCGGCTGGGCGAGGCCGTCGATCGCGGCGCGGGAATCGCCCCGGACCCGGCGCGCGCCGCGGCGCTCTACAAGCGCGGCTGCGAGACGCTGGGCTCGGGCCTCGCCTGCGAAAACCTGGCCGGCAAGCTCGAGAACGACAAGGTCCGCTCGGCCGCGCTCCTGGCCCGGGCCTGCGAGCTGAAGGACGCCAGCGCCTGCACCCGGACGGGCGAATTCGAGAAGGGCTGCAACTACGGCGACGTCCCGGCTTGCCAGCAGATGATCAAGAACCTGGGCGACGGCAACCAGATGAAGGTCAACACGCTCTTGCTGCGCGCCTGCATGCTCAAGGACGGCGACTCCTGCTACCGCCTGGGCGTCAACTACACGGCCGGCCACGAAGGCTACATCCACCAGCTGCAGGGCAACGTGCTCTTCGAGATGGCTTGCAACCTGAACCAGGCCGCGGCCTGCGCCGAAGTGGCCGGCATCCACATTTTGCGGCAGGGGGTCGCCTACGATCCGGTGAAGGCCTATCACCTCTACCAGCAGTCGTGCGATCTCGGAGACGCGCGCGGCTGCAAGCTGCTCAACGACTTCACCGAGAACCTGTCCCAGCTGGGGAAGGAGTCTTGCGGGGTCGATCGCAACGGCAACGGCTGCAACAC
>DATBAA010000499.1:0-2270 GCA_036271755.1 Myxococcales bacterium
CAGTGCGCCACCTGCCACGGCTCGGGCGCCAAGCCCGGCACCAGCCCCAAGACCTGCCCGGCCTGCAACGGTGCCGGGGAATTGCGCATGACGCAGGGGTTCTTCCAGATCTCGCGCACCTGCGGCCAGTGCCAGGGCTACGGCAAGGTCGTCACCGACCCATGCCAGACTTGCAGAGGCCAAGGCAAAGTCGAGAGCGACAGCGTGCTCACCGTGAAGGTGCCTCCGGGCGTCGATACCGGCCAGCGCCTCAAGTACACCGGCGAAGGCGAACCGGGAGATCGCGGCGGCCCGCCGGGCGACCTCTACGTGGTGGTGCACGTGCAGGAGCACCCCATCTTCATCCGCGAGGACACCGAGGTGATCTGCGAGGTGCCCATCAGCTTCACCCAGGCGGCGCTCGGGTCCACCATCGAGGTGCCCACGCTGGACGGCAAGGTGAAGATGAAGATCCCCGGCGGCACCCAGAGCGGCAAGGTGTTCCGCCTGCGCGGCAAGGGCATTCCGCACTTGAACGGCTACCAGCGCGGCGACCAGCACGTGCGGGTCACCGTCGAAGTGCCCGAGAAGCTGTCGCGCAAGCAGCGCGAGCTGCTCGAGCAGTTCGCGGCCAACGAGGGCGAGGACACCCACCCGCAGTCCAAGAGCTTCTTCGCCAAGGTGAAGGAGCTCTTCGGCTCCGAAGCGGCAGACGACGAAGCCGTCGGCTAGAAGCAAATCTCACCGCGAAGACGCGAAGGCCGCGAAGAGAAGATCAAGGCCAGTTTTTGTTTTTTTCTTCGCGCGCTTCGCGTCCTTCGCGGTGAACTTTTTTTGGCGTAACCTGCGCGCCGCTTGGCGCGTACTGACGAAATAGGCCCGACCGATGAAGAGCTCATGTCGGCCTACGTTGCGGGCGATGCCCGCGCGTTCGAGAGGCTGTTTGCCCGGTTGGCGCCCAGGGTGCACGGCTTCTTTCTGCGCTCGTTTCGCGAACCGGCGGTGGCCGACGACTTGCTGCAGGTGACGTTCATGAAGGTGCATCGGGCCAGGACGCAGTACCGCAGCGACCTGAAGGTCGCGCCCTGGCTGTTCGCGGTCGCGGCGCGGGTCCGGCTGGATGAGCTGCGCAAGCGGCTGCGGCTGCCCGAGGACGCCGACGAAGAGGCGCTGGCCCGCGCCGACGAAAAGCTCTCCCGCGAGGCGGAGCCCGCACCGGACGGCGACGTGGCCGAAGCGGTGCGGCGCGCGCTCGAGGCGCTGCCCGAGAGCCAGCGGACGGTCATCCACCTGCATCGCTACGAGGGGCTGACCTTCGCGGAGATCGCGCAGGTGCTGGGCACCACGCCCGGCGCGGTGAAGCTGCGCGCGTTTCGCGGGTATGAAACGCTGCGCGTCACCTTGAAGGAGCTCGCTTGAGCAGCTGCCCGCACACGGCCGAGGCTTTGTTGGGTGAGGCCGATCCGGCCCACGTGCGGACCTGCGCCGACTGCACCGCGGCGCTGGCGGAGGGCGAGAAGCTGAACGCCCTGCTCGGCCGCGCCACGCTGCCCGCTCCGTCCGCGGCAGCCTTGCAGCGTGCGTCCGCGCCGGTGCTGGCGGAGATGCACGCGGAGAAGCAGCAGCGCGCGCTGGCGCCGAAGAAGGTTCGCCGGGGCGCTTGGGCGGCGCAGGGCATCGCCGCGGTGGCCGCGTTCGCGGCGCCGCTCCTCTTCCTGCACCATTGGGACGCCACCGGCTGGACGGTGGCCATCGTGGTGTTGGCGGCCGCGACCGTGCTGGCGGCGACGGCCGGAACGCTGCGCGCCGGCGGCTTGGTTGTGCTCGCTGCCTCGGCGGGGTTCGCGGTGGCCGAAGGAGGTATTCCAGGCTTCTCGGCCGCCTCGGTCAGCGTCGACTACGCCTGCCTCTTCGTCGAGCTCGCGGCCGCCGCGCTGCCCTTGGGTGCCGCGCTCTGGCTCTCGCGGCGCGATCTGCGCCCGGGCGCGCTCGCGCAAGCCGCCGCTGCCGGGGCGCTGGCGGGCCAGGCAGCGCTGAACCTCGTCTGCGGCGCCCACCAGCAAGCACCGCACCTCTGGGTCTTCCACGTCGCGGGAGTCGCCGCCGCCGCGCTCATCGGCTGGGCCGTTCAAACGCGCCTGACGCCAGCCGCGGCTTGAGCTACGCGAGCAGGGTTGCGAGTTGGTCGGCGCTCAGCTCGGAGGGGAGGCCGCGGAGCTTCGATGGGTAGAGCTTGGGCTCGCTCAGCGAGTAGATCCAGGTGCCGACGCGGCCGCGGCCGATGAGCGGCG
>DATBAA010000500.1:0-4636 GCA_036271755.1 Myxococcales bacterium
CGCTTCGGCGACGACGTGGTCCGCTTCTTCACCCAGGAGCCCGGCATCTTCCAGACCCGCATCGCCTACGTGCGCGAGGGCGAGACCGGCAAGCAGATCGTCGTCGCCGACTACGACGGCTTCAACCCGCAGGCGCTGACCGGCGCGTCCATCAACCTGCTCCCAGCCTGGTCGCCCGACGCCAAGACCATCGCCTTCACCAGCATGCGCGACGGACTGGGCGCGCACATCTTCACCGTCGACACCACCACCAAGGCCATCAAACCCGTGGTGCTGATGGGCGACTTCGCCGGCGGCCCGGTCTATGCGCCCGACGGCAGCAAGTTCGCGTTCTCCGCCTCGGTCTCCGACAACACCGACATCTACCTGTCGCAGCCCGACGGCTCGGCCGGCAAACGCCTGACCGACGCGCGCGGCATCGACGTCTCCGCCTCGTGGAGCCCCGACGGCAAGCGCATCGCCTTCGTCTCCGAGCGCGCCGGCTCGCCCCAGATTTACACCATGGCCGCCGACGGCACCGACGTCCGCCGCCTCACCTACCAGGGCAACTACAACCAGGAGCCGGCCTGGTCGCCGAAGGGCGATCTCATCGCCTTCTCCGGCCGCGACGAGCACCGCGTCTTCGACCTCTACACGGTCGCGGTCGACGGCGGCAAAGTCACCCGCTTGACCCAGAGCGCCGGCACCAACGAGAAGCCCAGCTGGGCTCCCAACGGCCGCTATCTCATCTTCTCCTCGACGCGCAGCGGCCACCGCCAGCTCTGGTCCGTCCAGCCCGACGGCGGCAACCCGCACCAGATCACGCAGGAGAAGTCCGGCGCCAGCGACCCGGCCTGGGGCCCGCTGCCGGCGCATTAGTTTCCAGTGTGTCCGGCGCCGCAGCGACGATTGGTTTGAAATTCTCTAGCCGGAAGGCGCGGCCAGCCGCCAACCGTCGCGAAGGAGCCACGTCGCCGGCGTCGCCAGCGGAGCCCGCGCAGTCGACAGCGGATCTCGCCAATGCGTCGGCAAGTGCTCCCGCGTGTGGTGCCGGTGATTCTCGAGCACATAGCGGCGCGCGTTGGCCACCTGCCGCGGCGACTTCAAGATGACCGCGTGGTAACGATCGACGAAGACCTTTCCATGTCTCTTGCAGGCAGCGTTCACCCGGCGAGCCATCCGAATCGAGAGCCCCTGCATTCCTCGTGAAAGAGCGTCCGCTCCTTCGGCTTCGATGAGCAGATGCAAGTGATTGCTCTGGATAGAATAGTGCACTACCCGCATTCCCAGATGCTCCGCCGCTGCCTTCAGCGACGTCTGGATGGCCTGCACGAACCGGTGTGACCGCAAATGTCCCACGCCGGGCACCACCCGGTACGTAACGTGCAGCGGATACCTCGCCGCGAACTCCGGCCTCGGCAGATGCGGAACACCCGGACCCTCGAGCCCCGGATGCGGCCGCGTCCGCGCGCGCCCCGCTCCCTTCCGGGCACCACCGCGCGTCGGGAACAAGAATTTCAACTGGCGCGCCACAAAAGTTAGATTAGCACATATACTTTTCCCGTCAATCACATTCAGAACCTGCCTCCGGAGCTTCAGTACGGACCAGGTAGATCCCGGACACTTTGGACCAACGACATGCTTTACACGTGGCTGCGATTGCACAGCGACATCGCGGACAACCCTGCGATGCCCTGGAAAGCGACGGGCGCGATGAAGGAGCGGGTGAAGTTCATATTGGAGTGGGAAGCGCGCTGGAAGGAGGCCCAGTGCGTGCGGGCGAGGGAGGAGAAGTCGCAGCGTCCGCACCGCAACCCGAAAGCGATCCGCCGGAGCTCGAAGATCTCCACCCACGGACAGCAGAAAAGCATCAATGGCGGCACCACGCGCCATCGACCACGAAGATTGGCAATAGACCGCAAGGCCGCGACGACGGTGGCTACAGCGGGTCGATGGAGAAGTAGGGGCCGAAGCGCGGCTCGCCGAGCAGCGTCTGCGGGTCCAGATTCACGCCCAGGTCGATGGCCATGCGGCCGATGGGCGTCAGCCAGCGCAGGCCGCCGCCGACGGCGTTGCGCAGCACGAAGTCCTTCGCTGCCAGGGTCGGGTTCTGCCAGAGGTTGCCGGCGTCATAGAAGAAGGCCACCTCGAACTGCCGCGCGATGGGAATGCGCAGCTCAGCGGTGAGCGAGACGAACTCGTCGCCGCCCGCGCTGGTCGCCCCGGCGGCGAGCAGCTGGGCCTGGACCGAGCAGGCGGAGTTGGTGATGGTGGTGCTGCAGGCGTTCACCTCGGTCAAGAGCGTCTTGATCAGGTCCTGCGGCTGCAGCGCCTCTTCGTGAAAGCCGCGCAGGGTTGTGGCGCCTCCCAGATAGAAGCGGCGATCTCCCGGGGTCACCGAGGCGCTGTCCAGCTGGTAGACCCGGCCCCCGCGCACCGAAAAGACGAAGCTCGAGAGCGCGGGCAGCGGAATGTAGAACGCCAGCTGTGCCTGGGCGCGGAACAGGTTCACGTGGATGTGCTGGCCCCCGTCGTCGCTCTCGTCGGTGGCCGAGCCCTTGAAGCTGCGCTCGTAGTCGCCGTCGAACTCCACGAGAAACCCGGACCGTGGGCGCGCGGGGTCGTCGCGCAGATCGAGGATGAACTGCGGGCGCAGCGAGCCGAACGTCATCCGCCCCGACGGCTGGCGGAAGATGCGCGGGTCGAAGCCCGCAAGCGCCTGTTCCAGCGAGAGCTGACCGGAGAAGTCCTGGAAGCCCACCTCGTAGGCGAGCGACGCCGTGAACGGCCGCCGCTGCGTCAATGCCACCGACAGCTGCGCGGAATACTTGGTGAGCGTGTACGACGGATCGAGCACGTGCTGGTGGATGAGGTCGACGCCCGCGCGGAGAGCATCGGTGAGCGGCCAGAGCCGCGGCGTGGAGAGGCCCAGGTCGATGGCGCGCTCGACCGGGTCGGACGGATATTGGATGTGGCTGTTGCACTGCGAGAGCGCGGTGAAGCCCGCGGGGCAGTCCGTGGCCGGAACGACGGTGGTGGGAAAGCGGCCGAAGGGAAAGTCGACGCGGCCCACCGCGCTGAAGGTGATGTTGCGGCCCCACAGGTTGCCCTGCGTGTACTGCACGGTCGCCCGCGGGCCGTCGGCAATCGAGAAGCCCAGGCTGGTCTGGAAGTCGCGCGTGGGCCGCTCGCGCAGCGTGACCTGCAGCGTCTTCTCGCTCTCCACCACCTCGGGGTTGCGCGGGGTCAGCGTGGCGGAGAAGAAGAGGCCGGTGCCGATGAGCTGCTGCTGGCCGTGGTCCATCACCTCGGGCGTCAGCACGTCGCCCGGCTTCAGCCCCACCATGTCGAGCACGTATCCTTCCACCGTGCGCCGCTGGCCAACCACCTCGATGTAGCCCACCTTCACGATGGGTCCCGGCTGGATGCGGTAGCGCACCTCGACGCGCGCCTCCCCGGGCGACGCGGTGCCGCCCTGGCTGTCGTCGACGAAGGTCTCCTCGTCTTCGACGCGCGCGTAGAGGTGACCGCGGCGGGTGTAGATCTGCGTGAGCGCCGCGCGGCCCTCTTCGACTTTCAGGTAGCTGAAGGGCTCTCCCACGCGCAGGACGATGGCCGCGTCCACTTCCTTGGCCGGCACGTCCCCGCCGCCCTCCACCACCAGCTTCACCACCCGCGTCTGCACCCCTTCGCGGATGGGGATGGTGATCTGCAGCCGCGAACCCTTGGCGTCGAGCGTGTCCAGCTTGGGCGGCCCCGCCCGCGCCGAGAGGTAGCCGAGGCTCTTGTACAGATCCTCCATCTGCTTCAAGGCCCGCGCATAGAGGATGGGGTCGAAGACCGCCTCCGGGTCCACCTTGACGCGCGGCTGCGGCGGGTCGAGCGGCCGGCCGGCGACGCCCGTGCGCGCCACCTCTGCCGGGTCCGCTCCCGGCGCGGGGTCTCGCGAGATGTTGTCGTGCAGCATGAGCAGGAGCCGCTCGCGCAGCTGGCTGGTCGGAATGCCCGCGTTTCCCTCGAAGACGATCTTGTCCACCCGCACCTGCGGCCCTTCGTCGACGGCAAAGACGATGTCGACGCCCCCTTTCGCCTGCATCTCGCGCTCGGCCACGCGCGCCCGCAGGAAGCCGGCGGAGACATAGAAGCGGCGCAGGCGCGAGGACATCTCCTGCTCGGCCTGCGCGTCGAGGACCTCGTCCGAGTCGGAGACCAGCCGCGACTCCAAGAGCCCGTCGTCGAAGGCGCGGTTGCCGCGAATGCGAAAGCGCACTTCGGGCCCCGCCTCCACCGGAATGACGATGCGCGCCTTGTTGCCCGGCAGCTCCTCCACCCGCGGCGCCTGCACCTCCGCGCGCAGCCGCCCGGCCTTCTTGTAGCGCTCGCGCACCTCGCGAATGCCCTCGTCCAGCGACTGCAAGTTCAGCACGTCGCCCGCTGCCAGCTTGAACGCGGCCGTCAGCTGCTCGGGGTCGAGGCCGACGTCTCCCTCGAACGTGACGCCCGCGATGTGCGTGGCCGGACCCTCGGCGATGCGCATCTCCAGCTCGACGCCGCCCTCGACGGCCTTGCGCAGCGGCGTCACCTTCGCGTGCCGGTAGCCGATGCGGCCGTAAGCCGCCAGCAGCGCCTCCACCGCCGGCGCCACCTGCTCGGGCTG
>DATBAA010000501.1:0-12863 GCA_036271755.1 Myxococcales bacterium
AGGCGCTGCTTGCGGCGCGCAACGCAAAGAAGCCATAGAACCAGGGCATGATCCTCCTCGCTCTGCTGCTCGCCCAGGTGTGCCCGCCGCAGAAGCTGCAGCCGGTGAAGTTCACGCCCGGCGAAGTGCTCAACTTCAAGATCGACGTGCTGGGCGTGGACGCCGGCACCTTCGAGGTGCGCACCGCGCAGGCCCCGTCCAGCGACAAGCGGGCCACGTTGCAGCTCACCTCGCGCGCCCGCACCAGCGCCTTCGTTTCCACCAATATGGGCCAATACGAAGGCTACGCGGTCTCGCTGGTGGGCCACGGCTTCGCGCCGCTGCACTATCGCGAGGACGTGGACGAAGGAGCGAACCACCGCGCCGCCGAGCTGGAGTTTCCGCCCGCGGCTGGAAAGCTGGCCGTTCACGCCAGCATGAACGGCCACGCCGAAGTGCTCTCGTTGGACGCCGGCGTCGAGGTGCGCGACATCCTCTCTACGCTCTTCGTCTTCCGCGCCCAGCCATTGAAGCCGGGGACGCCGTTCTGTCTGGAGGTCTACGCCGGGCGGAAGATCTGGCTGCTCACCGGGCAGGTCGCCGCCAAGGAGAGCATCGATACGCCGCTGGGGAAGGTCGCCACCGTTCGCATCGACGCGGACGCGGTGCGCACCGACGACCCCAAGACGAAGCGGTCGGCGCACGTCTGGGTGAGCGACGACGCGCGCCGGCTGCCCTTGGTGGCGATTGGAGAGATGCGCGGCAAGACCCTGCGCGCGCAGTTGACCGCGGCCAAGAGGTAGCCGCGGTCCCTACTGTCTTAAAGCAGACCCTTGTTGCGGCGGATCTGCTCGACGGTCTTCTGGTACTCGACCTCCCAGGCCTGCGTGCCTTCGGAGAGGTGCTTGAGGCGCGAGCGCGCCTCGCGGTCGATGTCCTCGTCGACGTCCAGGTGCTTCTTGAAGACGCCGTAGATCTTCTTGCGGATGACGTGATCCTCGGCAAACACCTCTTCGACGTTCCGCGAGATGAGCAGGAACTCGATCATCTGGTTGATGATGTAGTCGATGCCCTCGTCGCCCATCTTGAAGCCGCGAACGTCGGCCATCTCCCTCTTGACACCGTTGAAGCGCGAGTGGTCATAGCCGCGGCGCTCGAGCGCCTCGCGGGTGGCCTGGTTTACGCGCTCCTCGGATGCGAGGTACTCTTTCAGGATCGCCGCCATGTCCATCTCGGCGTCCGCGACCCGCATCGTCTCCACCTCGACGTCGCCGTCCGCCATCAGTGTGGCGATGACGTCGCGAGCGATGGCGGGGATGATTTTCGGGTAAAGCTTCATCGAAGCGGTCCTTTCACGGCACAATCGGCCCTGCGAGGGCCAGCCTTGTAGGACAGGTAAGCGATGGGGGGCAAGGAAAAACACGCGAAAAGTTCGCTCGTTTTTACTCGCCTGTTTCGAGTGCATCGGGTTCGGGAGCCGCGTCTTCTTCCAACGCTTCGAGCTCTGCGGCCGCTGCGTCGAAGGCGACGTCTTCGCGATCCTGCAGCAAAGCGTCCGTCTCCGGCCCATTTTCCGGCGCGCCTCCGCCGTCGCTCTCTGCTCCACCCAAGGCCTGATCCGCCGCGCTCAAGAACTTCTGCACGCGCTCGGCGAGCTGGGCATTGAAGCCTTCCACCTGCGCGATCTCCTCCGCCGTGGCCGCGCGGATGCGCTTGAGCGAGCCGAAGTGCGCAAGCATGGCGCGCTTGCGCTTGTCGCCCACGCCGGGAATCTCTTCCAGCACCGACTTGAAGTTGCGCTCGCGGCGCAGCTTGCGGTGGAAGGTGATGGCGAAGCGGTGCGCCTCGTCGCGCAGCCGCGCCAGCAGATGCAGCTCGCTGGTGTTCTGCCGCAGCACCACCGGGTTCTTCTGGCCGGGCAGGAAGACGCGCTCCGGGCTGCGCTCGATCTCTCCCTTGACGAAGCGGCCCTTCTTGCGCGAGCGGCCCAGGCGCGAGACGGCCGCGGGCGCGGGCTCCGGCTCCTGGTGGGCCACGTCGTCCTGCGAACCGCCAGCGTCGCCAGGCTCGCTCGCGGGCGGCTCCGCGGCGTCCGGCGCCGGCCCGTCCCAGGCCTCTTCGGTGCGATATCCCTGCCGTGCGGCGAAGCGCTCGGCGTCCTCGAGCACGCGGCTCTTGGCGAGGCCCGCCAGCGGCACGTCCGACAAGGACAGCCCCAGCTCGCGCAGCGCCGCGCGCGCCACGTTGAGCTGCCCCTTGCCGCCGTCGATGACGAGCAGATCGGGCAGGTTCTTCTCCTCTATGCCGCGCTTCAAACGCCGCGTCAGCACCTGGAACATCGAGGCAAAGTCGTCGCCGGCCGCGTCGCCGCGCACCTTGAAGAGCCGGTAGTTGGCCTTGTCGGGTTCGCCGTCGGTGAAGACCACCTGCGAGCCGACCGTCAGCTGCCCTTGCAGCGTCGAGATGTCGAAGCACTCGATGCGCTTGGGCATGCGCGGCAGCTTGAGGCGCTGCTGCAAGCGCGTCAGCGCCTCCAGGTGGTTCTTCTGCGAGCGCGCCTTCTCCTCGTGGTTGTGGCGCGCGTTCTCCATGGCCATCTCGACCAGGCGCACCTTCTCGCCGCGCTCGGGCACGTGCACCCGCACGCGCTCGCCCTTCTTCTCCGACAGCCACACCTCGCGGCTCTCGTTGTCGCCGAGCTGCAGCGGCAGGACCAGCTCCTTGGGAATGAACGCGCCCGACTCGTAATACTGGTCGAGGAAGCTGCCCAGCAGCTCTTCGCTGGGGAACTCCTGCTTGCTGAAGCTGAAGCTGCGCCCGCCCGTCAGCCGCCCGTTGCGGAAGAAGAGCAGGTGCACCTCCAGGTGCGGGCCTTCGCGGTGGAAGCCGAGCACGTCCTGATCGAGCAGATCGCCCAGGACAGTGCGCTGCTTCTCCAGCGATCGCTCGATGGCGTGCAGCTGATCGCGCAGCTGCGCGGCGCGCTCGAACTCCAGGAGGCCGGCGGCGTTCTTCATCCGCCCGTGCAGCGTCGAGCGCAGCTCGTCGGCCTTTCCCTCGAGGAAGAGCCCCACTTCGTCGACGGAGCGCTGGTACTCCTCGGTCGGCACCGAGTAGACGCAAGGCGCCGGGCAGCGCTTGATTTGATACTGCAGGCACGGCCGGCGGCGGTTGGTCATCACCTGATCGGTGCAGGTGCGCAGCTGGAAGTGGCGATTCACCAGCGAGAGCGTCTCGCGAATGGAAGACGCGCTCGAATAGGGCCCGAAGTAGCGCGCGCCGTCTTTGCGCACCCGCCGCACGACCTCCAGACGCGGATAGGGATGCGTGGTGGAGAGCCGCAGCGAGATGAAGTTCTTGTCGTCGCGCAGCCGCACGTTGAAGCGCGGCCGGTGCTGCTTGATCAGCTCGTTCTCGAGCAGCAGCGCGTCCTTCTCGGTCGGCGTGATGATGACTTCGAGGTCGCCGAGCAGGTCCTCCAGGAAGGGAATGAACGCGCGCGTGTCTCCGCTGCGCTCCTGGAAGTATTGCGCCACGCGCTGCCGCAGCGAGTTGGCCTTGCCCACGTAGACGATGACGCCCGCGCGGTCCTTCATGATGTAGCAGCCCGGCTGCGCGGGCAGCGAGTCGACCTTCGCCCTCAGCGCTTCGTCGAGCATGGCGCGCTACCTGCGCTGCGATCCGGGCCGGCCATTGGGGCGGCCGCGCTTCTTGCCATTGGGGTTGGGCGGCCTGGGCGTAATTCCAGCGGCGGCGCGCGCCTCTGCCTTGAGCAGCTGCGGCTTCTTGGGAACGATGCCCAGGTCCAGATCTTTAATGGCTTGGATCTTGTCCCGGAGCATCGCCGCGCCTTCGAAGTCCAGCTCCTCCGCCTTCTCGGCCATCTCCTTCTGCAGCTTGGCGATCATCTTCGGGACGTCGCGGCGGTCGTCGGGCAGGTAGCCCGCCAGCTCGTCCTTGCCCACCAGCGCGTCGTCGCCGCCCGAAGCCACGCCGTGAATGGCCATGTCCAGGATGGCGCGCTTCACCGACTGCGGCGTGATGCCGTGCTCCTTGTTGTAGGCCACCTGCTTCGCCCGGCGCCGGTCGGTCTCCTCCAGCGCCGCGACGATCGATTTGGTCATGGTGTCGGCGTAGAGAATGACCCTGCCGTCGACGTTGCGGGCCGCGCGGCCGATCGTCTGGATGAGCGAGACCGAGCTGCGCAAGAAGCCTTCCTTGTCCGCGTCGAGCACCGCCACCAGCGACACTTCGGGGATGTCCAAACCTTCGCGCAGCAGGTTGATGCCCACCAGCACGTCGTAGAGGCCGCGCCGCAGATCGCGCACCAGCGCCAGCCGCTCCAGCGTGTCGATGTCGGAGTGCATGTAGCGCACGCGCACGTTCAAGTCCGCGTAGTACTCGGTGAGATCCTCCGCCATGCGCTTGGTCAGCGTGGTCACCAGCACGCGCTGGCCCAGCGCCGTCCGCTTGCGCACCTCTTCCAGCAAGTCGTCCACCTGCTGCGCGACGGGCCGGATCTCCACCTCGGGATCGATGAGTCCCGTGGGCCGGATGATCTGCTCGACGATGACGCCTTCGCTCTTCTGCAGCTCGTACTCGGAAGGAGTCGCCGAGACGTAGACGACCTGGTTGACCAGCCGCTCGAACTCGCCGAACTGCAGCGGCCGGTTGTCGAGCGCGCTGGGCAGCCGGAAGCCGTACTCGACCAGCGTCTCCTTGCGGGAGCGGTCGCCGCGGTACATGGCGCCGATCTGCGGCACCGACTGGTGCGATTCGTCGATGACGACCAGGTAGTCCTTGGGAAAGTAATCGAGCAGGCAAGGCGGCGCTTCGCCGGCGGTGCGGCCGCTCAAGTGGCGCGAATAGTTCTCGATGCCGTTGCAAAAGCCAATCTGCTCGATCATCTCCAGATCGAACATGGTCCGCTGCTCCAGCCGCTGCGCCTCGAGCAGCTTTTGCGAGGACCGCAAGTGGGTCAGCCGCTCGGCCAGCTCATCGCGGATGGCCAGCACGGCGCTCTTCCGCCGCTCGCCCGAGGTCACGTAGTGACTGGAGGGGAAGATCGACATCTTGTCGATCTCGCCCAGGACGCGCCCGCGAAGTGGATCGATCTCCTTGATGGCCTCGACGGTGTCGCCGAAGAGCTCCACCCGGATGGCGCGCTCTTCTTCGTACGCCGGGAAGATCTCGATGGTGTCGCCCTTCACCCGGAAGGTGCCGCGGGAGAAGTCGTGATCGTTGCGCTCGTACTGGATCTCCACCAGGTCGCGCAGCAGCTTGTGGCGCGGGTACTCCTGGCCCTTCTCCAAAGCCACCTTCAATTCGTAATAAGACTCGGCCGTACCCAGGCCGTAGATGCAGGAGACCGAGGCGACGATGAGCACGTCGTTGCGGGTGAGCAGCGAGTGCGTGGCCGCGTGGCGCAGGCGATCGATCTCGTCGTTGATGGACGAGTCTTTCTCGATATAGGTGTCGCTCGAAGGAACATAAGCTTCGGGCTGGTAATAGTCGTAGTAGCTGACGAAGAACTCGACGGCGTTCTTGGGGAAGAGCGACTTGAACTCGCCGTACAGCTGCCCCGCCAGCGTCTTGTTGTGCGCGATCACCAGCGTGGGCCGCTGCACCTGCTGCACGACGTTGGCGATGGTGAAGGTCTTGCCGGAGCCGGTGACGCCCAGCAGCGTCTGGTTCCTGTCGCCGCGCCGCAGACCGGCGGTCAGCTCTTCGATGGCGCGCGGCTGGTCGCCTTGCGGCTTGTATTCGCTCTGCAGCTCGAAAGGCATGGGACGGGCATTCTAATTCACCGCGAGAGCGCGCGCAGCGTCACTTCCGGCAAGAGCGCCGGGATCAGAGCATCACTCGCCAGTCCGTCCCCTGGGCGGCGTCTCTCAGCTCCACCCCGCGGGCGCTCACTTCCGCGCGGATGGCGTCGGCCTGGGCGAAATCCTTGGCCTTGCGGGCCGCCAGCCGGGCGCAGATGCGCTCTTCCACCCAGGACTGGTCAATGCCCTTGCGCTTCGCCGCCAGCGTCCGGCGAGCCTGGGTGGCCTCCAGGGGAGGCCGCGACGCGAGGCCCAGCGTCCGCGCCAGCTCGCGCCCGGTGCGGGCCAGCGCCGCCACCTCCTCCGGCTTGCCCTTGCCGTCGACCCGCGCGTTCAGCAGGCCGAAGAGCCGCTCCAGGCGGGCGATGGCGTCTGCCGTGTTGAAGTCGTCGTCCATGGCCTCGCGGAAGGCGTCGACGTGCTCCTGCAAGAGCTTCGGGTCGCCGGTGAACTTCTTCTGCAGCAGATACGCCTCTGCCTTGGCGAGCGAGTCGTAGAGATAGTCGACGCGCCGGTCTGCCTCGGCCAGCGTCTCGGCGCTGAAGTTGATGGGGTGCCGGTAGTGCGTCGAGAGCAAGAACGCGCGCAACGCCTCACCATCCCACGAGGCCAGCAGGTCGCGGATGGTCTTGAAATTGCCCAGCGACTTGCTCATCTTTTCATGGTCGAGCGTGACGAAGCCGTTGTGCATCCAGGCGCGGGCAAAGTCCTGACCGCTCGCGGCTTCACTCTGCGCGATCTCGTTCTCGTGGTGCGGGAAGATCAGATCCTTGCCGCCGCCGTGCAGGTCGAAGGTGACGCCCAGGTACTTCTGCGCCATGGCGGAGCACTCGATGTGCCAGCCCGGCCGCCCCGGACCCCAGGGCGATTGCCAGGTGACGCTGGCGGGCTCTCCGGGCTTGGCGGCCTTCCACAGCGCGAAGTCGAGCGGGTCTCGCTTCAGCTCGCTGGGGTCCACGCGCGCGCCGCTCAAGAGATCGTCCAGGTTGCGCTTGGAGAGCTTTCCGTAGGGCGGATACGAGCGCACCGCGAAGTAGACGTCGCCTCCGGCGGCATAGGCGTGGCCGCGCTCGATGAGCTTGCCGATCAGCGCCAGCATCTCGGGGATGTGCTCGGTGGCCTTCGGCTCCAGGTCGGCCGGCAAAATGGAGAGCGCGGCCATGTCCTTCTGGCACTCGTCGATAAAGTGCTGCGCGAAGGCCACCGGGTCTTGCCCGCGCTCGTTGGCCCGGCGGATGATCTTGTCGTCCACGTCGGTCCAGTTGCGGATGTAGTTCACCTGCCAGCCCGACCAGCGCAGGAAGCGGACGGCGGTGTCGAAGGCGCAGAGCATGCGCGCGTGGCCGATGTGCGGAAGGTCGTAGACGGTGATGCCGCAGACGTAGATCCCCAGGCGTCCGGGGGTGAGCGGCACCAGCTCCTGCTTCTCGCTGATCATGCTGTTGTAGATGCGCAACGCCATCGCGACCGTCTTTCGGTTTCTGTTCGGAGGACCCCTTCACATCGCACGAAGCACGAAGGGCGCGAGCGCTTCCGCACTCACGCCCAACGATACGCTGAAAGCTTCAATCAACAGTTGAAAATGGACTTGAGATCCGTCTCGATGTCGTCCTCGTTGACGCCCTTGGCCAGCGACAGCTCCTTGATGAGCAGGTTGCGCGCCGTGTCGAGCATCTTGCGCTCGCCGAAGCTCAGGTCCTTGTCGAACTTGAGCAGATATAGATCGCGCAAAACCTCCGCGATCTCGAACACGGAGCCGGTCTTGATCTTCTCCATGTACTCGCGGTAGCGGCGGTTCCAAGTGGCCGAATCTACGGAGATATCCTTCTGCTTCAGGATGGTGTAGACCTTGACGACGGCCTTTTCGTCGATGAGCGAGCGCAGGCCGACCGAGCCGACCTTGTTGATGGGAATGAGGATTTTCATCCCATTCTCCATGATCTTGAGCACATAGAAGGACTGGCGCTGACCCGCGATGTCCTTGTGTTCAATACCCATCACTTCGCCGACACCCTGGCCCGGGTAGACGGCCTTGTCACCGACCTTGAAAGTCTGCATGTCCGTGCTTTTAGCACGAAAAGGCCTCTCGTGCAAGGCGCTGGCTTGACGCCCATCACGCACGAGGTGTAGCGTCGATCGTTCGGTGTGTGCCCTGTAGGTGTTTGCGCACATGCGAGCTGGGTTGGGGGGGTCGGGGATGGGGGAAAGGCCGCTGCTTGCGGCGTCCGTCGCGTTCTGCGCGGGCGCTTTTCTAATCGCTCCATGGTGGGTCGCGCCGCTTCCGCTGGCGCTCTGCATCCTTCCGAGCATGCGCCCGGCCGCTCTGGGTCTCGCGCTCGGATTGCTGCGCGGATCCTTTCAAGAGCCGCCGCGGACTCCTGCCTTGCCGGCGGAGTTCGAAGGGCGAGTCGTCGCCGCAGCAGGCGAGCGCGCCACCGTGCGCGTTCAAGGCGCGCTCGTCGATCTCAACTTGCGTGGACTGCCGGTCCACCGGGGCGACGTCGCCATCTTCTCCGGCCGCGTGCACGAGCCGCCGCCCGCGCTCAATCCGGGAGGCCGCGACCGGCGGGCTGCGCTTCTGGCCCGCGGAGTCGGCCTCGAGGGCAGCGCCGAGGTCTTGCAAGTCCTGCAACGCGGGCCCCGGCTGTGGAGCTGGCTGGATGATCTGCGCGATCGCTTCGCCGCTCGCGCCGCCGGGATCTGCGCTCCTGAGCAAGCCGCGCTCCTGACCGCGCTGGCTGTCGGCAACCGCCGCGGCATCTCGGCGGCAGAGGAAGAAGAGCTCTCCGCAAGCGGCCTCGTGCACCTCCTGGCCAGCAGCGGGCTGCACCTCTTCATCATCGCCTGGCTTACGCGCGAGAGCGTGCGGCGCCTCTGGCTGCGCACGCCGTGGGCCAGCGCAATCCGCGCGGCGGCCGCCGGAGCCTGCGTCGCCCTGCCCTTCGCGGCCGCGGAGGTGTTGCTCTTGGGCGCGCCCTGGCCGGCGGTGCGAGCCGGAGTCGCGTTGGCCGTGGGCCTGCTCGCGGCCTCGCTGGCACGCCGTCCAGACGGCCCCACCACGCTGCTCTTCGCCGCCGCCTGCTGCGCCTTGGCAGACCCGGCGGCGACGCACGATTTAGCTTTGCAGCTGTCGGTCGCGGGCATCGGCGGCTTGCTGCTGCTGGCGCGTCCGCTGCGCGAGCTCTTGCCCGTTCCGCTGCCGCCGCTCGGCGCCAGCCTCTGGCGGCGCGGCCTCGAGCACTTCTTGCAGATCGCCTGCTCCACCGCCGCCGCCGCCCTCATCACCGCGCCGCTGCTCGCCGCCTCCTTTCACCGGCTGTCGCTGGTGTCGGTGGCGGCCAACGCGCTGGCGCTGCTGCCGGGGCTCGCGGCCATTCCGCTCGCGACCGCGCTGGTCTTCTTCGACAGCCTGCCGCTCTGGTGGCTGGCCGACCTGCTGGCGACGATCACGCTGCGCGCGGCGCACTTCTTCTCCGCGCTGCCCTTCGCCACCATCGCGGTGGCCTCGCCCGGCATCCTGGTCTGCCTGCTCTGGTACGCGGGGGTCGCGCTCGTCTCGCGCCGCTCGCGCAAGTCGCTGGCCTGCTTCTCCGTGCTGGGCGTGCTGGGCCTCTCGCATTCGCTGCTGGCTCGGTTCGAAGACGGCGTGAAGGTGACCTTCCTGGCCGTCGGTCAGGGCGATTGCTCGTTGATTCAACTTCCCGGCGGCCACGCCCTGCTCATCGACGCCGGCGGCGATCTCCGCTGGCCCGCCCGCTTCGACCCGGGCACCCACGACGTCCTTCCGGCATTGGCGGAGCTGGGCATCTCACGCCTGGATCTGGTGGTGCTGACGCATCCCCATCCCGATCACGCAGGCGGCCTCTTGTCGGTGATCGATCACGTCCCCATCGGCGAGCTGTGGATGAACGAGGAAGTGAACCCCATCTCCACCGCCGTCCGGGCCAGGGCCGCGCAGCGCGGAGTGCCGGTGCGCGAGCCGCGGAGCGAAACCCTCGCGGGCGCTCGGCTTGCGCTGCTCTCCCATTTCGAGCCAGGCCGCTCTACCAACGACAACTCCATCGTGCTCCGCGTCTCCTACGGCTCGGACGCCGCGCTCTTCGCCGGCGACGCCGAGGCGCTGGCCGAGTCCGAGCTGGCCCAGCAAGACCTGCGCGCCGATCTCTTGAAGGCCCCGCACCACGGCAGCCGCACCTCGAGCACCGACAGCTTCCTGCGCAAGGTCTCGCCGCGCTTCACCGTCTACCAGACGGGCGCCGGCAACCCCTTCGGGTTTCCCATGCCCGACGTCGTCTCCCGCACTCCGGGCGAGCACTTCAACACCGCCACCGGCGCCGTCATCGCGACCTCGAGCGGCCACGGCTGGACCGTCCAACGCTGGCACGACTAGTTGTCGAAGCGCAGGGTGGCGAAGCGGTCCAGCGCGTGGAAGTCGCCGCGCATGGGCGGTGAGTACGCCTGGCCTTCGCCGGGCTGCCCTGGACCCTGGCGCAGGCGGTAGAGGTTGAACTTCCAGCGGTCGCCGCGGGCCGGCCGGGGCTTGTCCATGCCGGTCAGCGAAGCGAAAGGAATGGCCAGCTCCACCGTCCAGCCGCGGTCGGCGTCGCTCGAGTCGTTCAAGGTCCCGTCGACGTGCACGGCGTGGCGCGCGTGAGAGGCCCAGGCCAGGTCCATTCCCTTGCGCGGGCCGCCGGTGAAGCTGGCGTCGAAGAGCGCGTTGGTGGGCGCCACCTCGATCTCGTCGTAGCGGGACGAGTCGCCCGAAGCGTTGACGAAGATCTCCACCACGTTCGAGGTGTAGAGCGGCTCGTCGTCCTTGGAGAACTTCCCCGAGACGTTCTGATCCTCGGACTGGAAGGCGACGTAGAGGTTGTCGTCGTCCCACAAGAGCCGCGCCTCGGTGGCGGCGGTCGCGGGCTTGCCGTCCAGGCTGCGCACGAAGGGCCCCGCGACGGCGGCCTTGTCCCAGGCCGATTCGGCGAGGACCCCGTCGATCTGCAGCGAACCGCTCAGACGATGCACGACATAGTCGCCGCCAGAACGGCTGCAACCCAGGAGCGCCAGCAAGAGGAGAGCACGCACGGCCGGGAACTTAGCCCAGCCGCGCCCGCCGCACGATCAGATCGCAAAGCCGCTGATGGCCAGCGAGCAAAGACGAGAAGGTGAGCGAGCCGAGCCGCGTCCGCACCGCATAAGAGGTGCCGACGAGACCGGGCAGCACGTCCACCCGCAAGATGTCGTCGAAGGAGACCGTCCGCTCCATCGCCAGCGTACGCACGGTCAAGCCGGCCTCGCTGATGGTGAAGGCGAGGCGGTTGTAGAACATGGCGCAGGAAGTGAAGAGCGCCACGAAGAACGCCGCCGAAAAGAAGGACGAGCGGGTGGCGCCCTGCATCAGCACCAGCGCGAAGAAGACGGCGATCCAGAGCGTGTCGGCGGCCATGACGACCGTGCGCAGCGCCGCCCAGGGCCGGAACGTTTCGGGCGCCACCGCTTCACGCCCGCTGGGAGAGAGCCGCATGGAATGAGCATAGCGACGGCTGTTTCGGGCGGCAATTCCGGCTGCGCTGTTATGGTCCGGCCGTGCACGAGACAGCCAAAACGCAAGGGGCGGTTTGGGAGGATGCGGCCTTCGCGGCCCGCCTTCTCTCCCGCGCGCTGGCCGAGACCGGACACGAGCCGGCGGTCCTGGAGAAGCTCTGTCTGGCCAGCGCCGACCCCGACGGCGCGCTGGCCGGCGCCACCCGCGCGCTGGCGGCTCGCAAGCAGCACTTCGGCCGCCCGGCCGCGCCGGCCGTGCTCGCGCCGCTGGTCAAAGTATGCGCGGCGTCGCGCTTCCTGCCGCAGATCCTCGCCGCCCGGCCGCGCCTCGTCGACCTGCTCGGCAGCGAGCGCTTTCGCAAGAAGGCCGGGAGCCCTCGCGTCGTGACCGCGCGGGACGCGGTCGCGCTCGCCCGCAAGCTGCGGCGGCAGAAGCAGTCGCAGATGCTGCGCATCGCCCTGCGCGATCTGTCGGGCGCGTCGGTCTTCGCGGTCACCCGCGAGCTGGCGAAGCTGGCGTCGGTGTCGTTCGAGAGCGCGGTGCGCTTCCACTACGCCCGGCTCTGCGAGCAGCACGGCCCGCCGGAGGGCCGCAAGCCCGACGGCACCGGCGGCTTCAGCGTTCTTGGCATGGGCAAGCTGGGCGGCGACGAGCTCAACTTCTCCTCCGACACCGACGTGCTCTACGTCTACGACAAGGACGGCCACACGGCCCAAGGCCTGCCGCACTTTTCCTTCTACGCGCGGCTCGCCGAAGCCGTGACCGCGGCGGTGGGGTCGCCCTCCGCCACGCCGGAAGGCGGCTTCGTCTTCCGCGTCGATCTCGATCTGCGGCCCGAGGGACGCGCAGGCCCCATCGTCAACGCCATCCGCGGCCTCGAGCTCTATTACGAAGCGCAGGGCGCGCCCTGGGAGCGGTTCGCGCTGCTCAAGGCGCGGCCCATCGCCGGCAACCTGACCGTCGGCGAGGAGGCGCTGCGCCGGCTCACGCCCTTCGTCTTCCGCAAGTACTTCGACCTCAAGGCCATCGACGAGATGCGCCAGCTCAAGCTGCGCGCGCAGAAGGCCGCCGAGCGCGCGGGCCCGGGTGCCGGAGCACTCGAAGGAGTGATGGACCTCAAGCTGGGCCGGGGCGGCATCAGGGAGATCGAGTTCTTCGTCCAAGCCCTGCAGCTCTTGCACGGCGGCCGCGATCCAAATCTGAGAGTGCGCGGGACGCTGCGCGCGCTGGAGCGGCTGCTCTACGCGGGCCTCATCTCCAGCCGCGACCGCGACGAGCTGGGCGAGGCCTACGTGCTGCTGCGCCGGCTCGAGCATCGCGTCCAGATGGTCGCCGAGCGGCAGACGCACGCCATTCCCGACGACGCGCAGGAGCAGGAGCGGCTGGCCCGGCGCGCGGGCTTCGCGACGGCCGCGGCGATGAACAAGGAGCTGGCGCGCCACCGCGACCGCGTCGAAGCGCGCTTCGCCGACCTGCTGCGCGTGGCCGGCGAAGAGTCCGCGAGCGAGGATCCGCAG
>DATBAA010000502.1:0-3804 GCA_036271755.1 Myxococcales bacterium
CACGAAGCGCCCCGCCCACTCGATGCGCGCCGCGTACCAGAGGTTGGGCAGCCGCAACGTCAGGTGCGGATCGTTGGCGAGGATCGGCTTGCCCGATTTGGTGCGGCTGCCGCCGATGACCCAGTTGTTGGAGCCGATGAACTCCGGCCGCGTCCCTTCCTCGCCCGGCGTCAGCTCGACGGGCTTTTCGTTTGAAGCGTGCTCGGCGTGGAAGAGCTTCGCGGCGTCGTTGCCTTGCGGAGCCGCGTCGGGAATCAGCAGCACGTCCTCATCGGTGACGCGCGGGAAGAAGAAGTGCTGCCTGGCCTCGGTGACCTTCAGGGCATCGATGCGCTGCTCGGTGCGCCAGCTCGAGGAGAGATCCTCGTGCATCAAGAGCAGCGTCGCGATCGAATCTTCCGGCGTCCAGGGCCGCGGCCGGACTCCCAGGATGGTCAGCTCGAGCGCGACCTTCCCCTGCCGCGCCGAGAGCCACGCATTCACGCCGTCGGCATAGGCCTGCATGTGCTTCGCGCTCTCGGGCTGCATGTGCGCGGCGGTCCGCTCGGCGAGCTGCCGGAAGCCGTAGATGCGGTGGAGCTCGTCCGAAGGCAGCGCCGGCTTGCCGAAGATCTCCGCCAGCTCTCCCCGCGCGGTGCGCCGCTGCAGCTCCATCTGGAAGAAGCGCTCGCGCGCGTGCAGCAGCCCGAGCGCGCGCGAGGCATCGAGCAGGTTGGCGGCTTTCAGGGTCGGCACGCCGCGAGCGTCGAAGGCGACTTCCATGGGCTGCGACAGCCCCGGCAGCGCCGGCGCATCGCTCCCCGGAAGGTGCCGGTGCACGATGGTGGCGAAGAGCCCGGCGACGACGATGGCGATGGCGACCAGGGCGAAGGTGATCCGCAGCAGCCAGCGCAAAGGCTTGCTCATGCGGCCACTCTACAGAATTCAAGGTTTCTTTTTCGGAAGCAGCAGCGAACCGGCCCGCTTCACCAGCGCCGGCACGTCCGTCAGCGACTTCAGCAGCTTCGCCACCAGCAAGAGCGGCGTGGCCCCTTCGGCGTTCAGCTCGACCTTCTCGCCGGTCCGGACATCCTCGACTGCTCCGCGAGCGATCGTCCGCGACCCATCCGACCGGATCTCGATGACCAGCCGGGTCACCACCGGCGGCAACTCTGGCGCCTCCGCGCGCGGCGCATCCTTCTTCTGCTCGAGCTTGTCGTCCGCCATCGCCAAGCCTCAACAGACCTCACACGATTTTCCCGGTAAACCATTTTCAGACCCGGCTGTCTCAAAATGAGACCCCGAAAATGACGTCGCTGCTGTTCACCGAGTCACCGGCGATGGCCTGCAAGTTGCTACCCTGACCTCACATGGCTCAGCTCCTCCGGCGTTTCGATCCGCGGACGATCTACTTCATCACCTCGCACACCGCGCAATCGCGCTACTTCATGGCGCCCAGCGACAAGATGAACCAGCTCATCGGCGGCATCCTCGCGCGGGCGGTCCACCAGTGCGAGGTCGAGCTCTTTGCCCATGCCTTCGCGTCCAACCACTTCCACCTGTTGGTTCGCGCGCCCTCGTCAAGGGCGATGAGCATTTTCATGCAGCGGCTGCGGAGCGGTATCGGCATGAAGGTCGGCCAACTCGTCGGCTGGCGCGGGGGATTCTTCGCCGGCCGCTATCGGGCAGAGCCCATCGTCGACGAGAGAGATCAGCTTGACCACCTCGTCTTCCTTCTCGACCACAGCGTGGACGAAGGCCTGGTGTCCGCGCCGTGGCCAGGCTTGAGCTGTGTTCAGTCTTTGCTCGAGGACCAAGCTACTTCAGTTCATCGATGGCGCGACCTTCACGAATCGCTCACGCTCGCGCCGCTTCCTGGCTGGCTGCGGCTCGATCCCGCGGAGCGTGGACTGATCATCGGGCAGCTGGCCGCGGACATCGACCGTTCTCACCGTTCACGCCCGTGGAAGCGAGAGCGAAAACGCGCTTCCGGCCGGGCTGCTCTCCCGCAGCTCCGCGCGGCCGCCGTGTAGCTCGGCCACCGCCCGGACGATGGCCAGACCCAAGCCGGTGCCGCCCTCGCCGTGCCGCGTGGTCGCGAAGCGCGCGAAGAGCCTCCCGCGGATGGCGTCGTCCACTCCGGCGCCCTGATCGCGCACCGTCGTGATCAGCATCTTCGGATCGCCCGCGATCTCGACCGTGACGCGCGATCCGTTGGGCGAATGTTGAATGGCATTGCCCAATAAGTTCTCCAATGCGCGCCGCAGCCAGACGGGGTCTCCGCGAACCCGCGCCTCGCCGTCCGCCCGAAACTCCAGCGCGACCGTCCGGGCCTGCGCCAGCGGCGACTGCGCCTCCACCGCCTCGCGCGCCACGCGATTCATATCCACCGGCTCTTCGCGCAGCTCGATCCCGCGCGCCTCCAAGCGCGCCAACGAGAGCAGATCTTGAGTGAGCTGCTGCAGCTTGTCCGCGCTCTCGCGAATGCGCAGCGCGAAGCGGCGCGCGGTCTCCGGGTGATCGGCCGCGCCTTCGGTCAGCACCTCCGCGGAGGCGCGAATGGCCGCGACGGGATTCTTCAGCTCGTGCGAGAGGTCGGCGACGAACGTCTCCAGCGCGTGCCGCTCCTCCAGCTCCTTGCGCATCGATTCCAGCGCGTGCGTCAGCTCGCGCACCTCGCGCCCGCGCGGCTCTGGCAGCGGCGCCTGGCGCTCTCCGGCCGCGACCCGCTGCGCCGCCCGCGTCAACCGCTCGATGGGAATGGCCACCGCGCCTCCGATGAGCACCGCCAGCGCCGCCGAGGCCACCGCGAACATCAGCGCCAAGAGCGCGACCTTGGGGCCGACGTCGCTCATCAGCTGCGTCATTCCGAACGTTGCCTTGCGCACGCGAACGCGGCCGCCGCCGGCGATGGGCACTTCGGCCGAGACACGCGCGACTCCCGGAGTCGCCTCGCCTGCTTCGATGACCACCCGCCCCTGCGAGTCGAGCACCGCCACGTCGGAGTCGATGGCGCTGCGGGTGAAGGCCTGCAAGACCGGCAGCAGCGACTCACGCGGCGTCCGCGCGGCCAGTTCGGCGATGCCGCGCGCCTCGTCTTCCGCGGCCCTGGTGGCGAACAACGACGCGCGGGCCGTGAAGCGGTCGATGACGACGATGGCAAAGATGGCCGACAGGATCAGCGTCGTCGCCGCCAGGGGAATGAAGACCTGGAGCCGGAGCGAAAGGCCGGTCCGCCGCGATTCGATGAGCCGGGCGACGGTGGCCCCGACGCCCAAAAGGAAGAGGATGGCCAGCGTGACCAGCAGGTCTCGCTGGGTCATCCGTCGCGCAGGCGGTAACCGACGCCGCGCACCGTCTCCAGCACGCGCGAGTCGGCGCCCGCCTCCTCCAGCTTGCGGCGCAGCGCTTTGACGTGAACGTCCACGGTGCGGTCGCCGACGACCACGTCCGACCCCCACACCGTCTCGAGGAGTTGGCTGCGTTCGAAGACGCGGCCGGGGCTGCGGAGAAAGGCCGTCAACAAGTTGAACTCAGTTCGAGACAACGCCAGCTCGCGGTCGCCGGCCAGCGCTTTGCGCGAGCGCAGATCGGCCGAGAGCGAACCCGACTTGAGCGGCTTCTCTTCTTCAGGAGGTGGAGCCTTCGCGCTCGAACGGCGCAGGACCGCGCGCACCCGGGCGGCCACCTCGCGCGGCGAGAAGGGCTTCAAGACGTAGTCGTCCGCGCCCATCTCCAAGCCGACGACGCGGTCCGTCTCTTCGTCGCGGCTCGTGAGCACGATCACCGGCACGTCGCTCTTGGCCCGCAGCGCGCGCAGGAACT
>DATBAA010000503.1:0-3199 GCA_036271755.1 Myxococcales bacterium
GCCGGCGCGCGCACCGGAGTGCCCAGGCCGGTGGCGATGTCCATGCCTTCGTGCAAGGTGCGCTCGCCGGTGTACGGGTCGAGGCGGACCGAGAAGTCAGAGGTGATCCAGCCGCGGACCGGCCAGATGGAGGGCGCCGACGCGAGCAGCGCCTGCTGGTCCTCGAAGTAGCTCTTCAGCTCGCGCGACTCGTGCTCCTGCGCCTTCACCTTGTTGTCGAGCTGGTCCAGCTGCTTGAGGAGATCCTGCTCGTTCTCGGCGTTGGGGCCCGCGGCGTGGGCGAGCGTCTTGGCGTCGCCGTCGGCCATCATGCGGCCTTCGCCGGTGGGGACGGTCTTGCCGTTGGCGGCGAGCATGGAGCCGATGCCGGCCTGCGCCGCTTCGGGCTGCATGGCGCCGCCGATGAACTCTGGCCCGCCCTGGCCCTGCTCGGGCTGTCCGGCCAGGAGCTTGCGGTCGGGATCGTTCAGCGCGGTGATGTGGCGAAGGTTGGCGTTGAGACGTTTGACGCGGTCGAGCTCGTCGTTGATGTGGGCAAACTTCTGCTCCGCCTCGCGCCAGCGGTTCTGCAACTCGAGGTTCTCGGCCCGGACCACTTCGTTCTCGGCGACCTTGCCCACCACGGAAAAATAGTGCGCAAGCATGCCGATGAGCGCGAGTACCAGCGCGCCCGCACAGATGCCGACGCGGACGAACATGCGGTGCTCGAGGCGAATCTTCTTCACCTTGGCGTCGCGATCCGGGACGAGAAGGATCGTGTACGACTTGTCCAAGGCAACCTCCATCCGGCGGGGGAAAGGCCGGGAACCGACTACTTGAACCCTTGGCGTGGCCCGCTACTTCCCGGGACACATGCGAACCGCGCGCCAAGCGGCCTTGCGAGTGGCAGGTCGTCCAGTATCGGTAAGATTCGCAGCGCGTCAACTGTTCGGCGCGAGACCCACTCAGGCTTACTCGCCCCGATCGACCGCGATGCAGGTTGCGTTGTCGTCGCCGCCGCGCTCGTTGGCGAGGTCGATGAGCTTGCCCGGAACCTCCTCTATAGGGTGCTGCAAGAGGGCGTCGCGGATCTCGTCGATGGACACCAGATTCGAGAGCCCATCGGAGCAGAGCAGCAGCTTGTCGCCGGCTTCGGTGGCGAGCCCTAGAAGGTCCACCAGGACGTCCTCTTCGAAGCCCACCGAGCGGGTGATGACGTTCTTCAGCTTGCTGCGCTGGGCCTCTTCTGGCGTCAAAAGTCCGGCGCGCACCTGTTCGTTGACGAGCGAATGGTCCTCGGTGAGCTGGTAGGCCTGGCCGCCGCGGACCAGGTAGGCGCGGCTGTCGCCGACGTGGCCGATGATGGCCTGCTCGTCCTTGATGAGCAGCGCGATGCAGGTGGTGCCCATGCCCTGCAGCTCGGCGTTTTCGCGGCTTTGCTGGAAAACGACCGCGCAGGCGGACTCGATGCTCTCGCGCAGCGCGCCGGCCAGCGGCGACTCTTCCAGCGAGGCCTGGGCCTGGAAGGGGTTGTCCTCGCGCAGCCGGGCCGAGACCAGCTCGCGCTCGACGGTGAGCACGGCGAGGCGGCTGGCGGTCTCGCCGCCGGCGTGGCCGCCCATGCCGTCGCAGACGACGTAGAGGCCCAGCTCGGGATTGACGAGGAAGCTGTCCTCGTTGTGCTGCCGGCGCAGGCCGACGTCGGTCTTCACTGCGCTGCGATATCGAGCCATTGAGCTCTCGATCTTACACGTTCATCGCCCGGCGCGCGCGGGATCAGGCGGTGCGCTTGCGCTTCTGACCGGCAGAGAGCATTTCGCGCGCGTGCTCCAAGGCCACTTCCGTGGTCTTGCCCGAGAGCAGGCGAGCCAGCTCGCGCACGCGCTCTTCGCCGTCGACCTGGGCCACCTTGCTGTGCGTCCGGCCCTTCACCACCTCTTTCTCCACCGTCAGATGGCGCTGCGCGAAGACCGCGATCTGGGGCAGGTGCGTGATGCAGACCACTTGCCGCCGCCTCGCCACCGCCGCGAGCGCGCGCCCGACCGCATCTGCCGTGGCGCCGCCGATGCCCGCGTCCACCTCGTCGAAGAGGTAGGCGTCCACCGGATCGCTCTCGGCCAGCACGCGCTTCACCGCCAGCAGCACGCGCGACAGCTCGCCTCCGGAGGCGATGCGCGCCAGCGGTCGCAGCTCTTCACCCGCGTTGGGGCTCAGGAGCAGCTCGGCCGTCTCCAACCCGCGCGACCCCAACCCTTCGATCAAGGCCTCTTGCACCGGGCTGAAGCGCACCGAAAGCTCGCTCTTCATGCCCAGCTCGGCCAGCTCTTCCGCCACGGCCTTGCTGAAGCCGCTGGACATGGCGCGGCGCTTCTCCGAGAGCTTCCCGGCCAGGGCTTTTGCCTGCACCGCCAGCTGCTTCACCGCCGCCGTGCGCTTCTCCAGCTCGTCGTCATAATGCGAGATCGAGTCGAGCTCCTTCTGCATCTCCTCGCGCTTCGCCAGCGCCGCCGCCAAGGTGCCGCCGTGCTTGCGAGCCAGGCGGCGCAAGAGCTCGAGCCGCTCGTCCAGCTCTTCCAGCCGCTGCGGATCGCCGCCGGCGCGCTGTCCGTAGCGGCTCAGCTCTCGCGCGGCCTCGTCCAGCTCTGCCGAGGCGCCACGCACGGACTTTGCCAAGGCGGACAGCGTAGGATCGATCAAGGCCATCTCTTCGATCCGTTTCGCGACCTTTGCCGCCTGCGATTGCTCGAGCAGCTCTTCGCACTCCTCGGCCCCGGCGCGCAGCTTCTCGGCGGCTGCCAGGACCCGCCGCTCCTGCGCCAGCTTCTCGTCCTCGCCCGGCGAGGCCTCGGCCTTGACCAGCTCGTCGAGCTGGAAAGTGAGCCAGTCTGCCCGCTGCGCTCGCTGCGATTCGTCGCTGTCGAGCTGGGCGCGAGACTTCTCCGCCTCGCTCAACGCCGCGAACGCCTCCGAGAACTGCTTGCGCAGGTCGCCCAGGTGGGCATGCGCGTCGAGCAGATCGAGGTGCAGCGAGGCGTCCAGGAGCCCGACGTGCTCGTGATGCCCGGAGATGTCCAAAAGCCCGCGGGTGGCTGCCTGCAGCTGCGCGGCGGTGGCGAGCGCGCCGTTGACCCAGGCGCGGCTGCGGCCTTCGCGATGCACCGTCCGGCGGACCACCAATTCGCCGCCGGCCGCCGGCAAGCCCAACGACGCAAGACGCTCG
>DATBAA010000504.1:0-2848 GCA_036271755.1 Myxococcales bacterium
TGGAGCTCGGTCTCGCTCTCTACCAGCGACTCCGTCGTGGCAGAGCGCAGCGGGCTCTGCTCGGTGATCTGGTGGACGATGGACCAGGTGCGCCCCAGGCTGGGCGACCGCTCGCGCAAGAGCGGCAGATCGAGCATGCGATAGATGGAGCGACCCTCCTTGGTCATCTCCAGGCGGGTCATGGTGAGCCGCATCTGCGCGTCCACCACGTAGTTGCGGCGCAGGTTGCCGACGCGGAAGATCAGGCTGGGCACTCCGTCGAGCCTGGCGATGACGGCTTTGCGCGAGAAGGCGATGCGCGCGGTCGGAATGGAAACCTTGGCGAAGACGATGCCGGTCGAAATGGCGGCCACCAGGATGCCGACGATCGACTCGACCGTCACCAGCAAGTGCGCGCCCAGCGACACCGGATAGAAGGCGCCATAGCCGATGGTGGCCACGGTCTGCACGCTGAAGAAGAAGGCGTCGGAGAACGATCCGTGCCGCGCTCCGCCGATGCCGCCCACGTAGTAGTAGGCCACCGCGAAGACCAGGTTGATGATGAGGATCATCGCCGCGATGCCCAGCACCGTCGCCGTCCAGGGCGCGCGGAGCATGCGGTGGTAGAGATCGGTGAGGCTGTCCGGCGGGGTATTGACTACGTCGATGCCGCTGTCTTCTTGAGAATTTTGCGAAGTCGCCACGCCGCCAGCATCAGCGGCGTGGCGCGGAAAAGCTACTTACTTCGTGGCGTCGTGGACCTTGTCCTTGGCGTCGTCCTTGGTGTTGCGGGCGCTGCGCTTCACGTCGCGCGCGGCCTTGTCGGTCTTGCGGCCCGCCTTCTCCATGCCGCTGTCGGTGTGGAGCTTGTCCTTCACCGTGTCCTTGGTGTCAGCCACTTTGTCGCTGGCGTCCTTGGCCGCGTCGCTCGCGAACGCAGGAGCAGCGAGGCCCAGCGCAAGTGCAAAGAAAATTGCCGTCTTCATGGTGGAACCCCCTGGCCGGACCTAGCCGGCCGCTGAGACAAAGGTAGGCATTCCCTAAAGAAAAAGCCCGCCAGGCGAGCGCCTGACGGGCTTCTTGCTGAGACTTCAGCCGGCTGCCTACTTCTTGGGCGAGCTGGTGTCCGGCGTGGTGCTGGACGGGTTGGTGCTGTCCGAAGGCTTGCTCATGTCGCTCGGCTTCGAGGAGTCCGAAGGCGGCGAGGCGACGCTGCCCGACTTGCCGAGATCGCCCGACTTGGTGTCGGTGGACTCAGTGGTCGTCGAGGTGGTGCCGTCGGCCTTCTTGTGCTTGCTGCTCTTCGTGGTCGAGCTCGAATCGCCCTGCATGCCCGAGGCCGGGCTGGTGGAGTCCGGAGCCTTCGAGTCCTGAGCCTGGGCGCCGAAAGCCGTCAGACCGAACGCCAGTGCTGCCATCGCGATGTATTTCATGAGCATCTCCTTGGTGGATTGTTGGGTCCACTGAAGTTGATGCTGTGTACGACGCGATGCAACAGAGAGGCGCTGGCCTGCTAGGCCGAGAAGCTGGAGCCGCAGCCGCACGTATGCTTGGCGTTGGGGTTCTTGAAGGAGAACCCGCTCTGGCCGAACTGGCCCTCGACGTAGTCCACCTCGACGCCCGCCAGGTACATGGAGCTCATGGGGTCGACGAAGCACTTCACGCCCTTGACCTCGAACACCAGGTCGCCGGCGCGCTCGTCCTTCTCGATGTCGAGGCTGTACTGGAAGCCGGAGCAGCCGCCGCCGACGACGGCGACGCGCAGTCCGCTGCCGGCCAGGCTCTCGCGCTCGATGGTCTCTTTGACCATGGCAGCGGCCTTGTCGGTGAGGCGCACGGGCGTCTCAGGGGCGTCGGTAACGGGATGCGAATGGGTCTGGATTTGGGTTTCCATAGGGGCAGTATAGACAGATGTCGCAGGATTTCTAGGGATTCACCGAACGGCCGCCGTCCACCGGGAGAATTTGCCCAGTGATGAAAGGTGCTCCGGCCAGGAAAGCCACCGCCTGCGCGACGTCCAGGGGCGTTCCCGCATGGCCGAGCGGAATGCGCGCCACCAGTCGCTCGCGCTCCGCCGCCGGCATCGACTCGGGGAGCTCCGCCACGCCCGGCGCCACCGCGTTGACCCGAACTTCCGGCGCCCACTCCAGCGCGAGCAGCTTCGTCAGCGTCGCGAGGCCTGCCTTGGAAGCCGCGTAGTGGGCGTAGCCTTTCCACACCTGGGCCGTGCCGCAGAGATCGAGCAGGTTCACGATCGACCCGCGAGACGCGCGTAGAAAAGGCAGCGCGGCCTGCATCAAATAGAACGGCCCGACCAGGTTGACGGCCAACATCTCTTCGAACTTTTCGCGCGGCAGCGACTCGGACGGCGCCTTGCCGAACTGTGCGGCGCTGCACACCAAGAGATCAAGTCCCGACAGCGCGTCCGCCGCTTCGGCGACGATGCGCTGCGGGTCCTGCGACTGATCGCCCTGGACCAACGGCGCATTGTCCAGGAGCTTGGAAACGAGCCCCGCCTCCTCTGCCGAGCGATTGTAGTGAACGGCCACGCGCCAATGCTGCCGGTGCAATTCCTCGGCGATGGCCCGTCCGACGCGGGTTCCAGCTCCAGTCACCAAAGCGCGTTTGCCGTGCATCAAATGACGATATAGGTTTCGCGCCGCCAATGGCGAAGAAGAAGAAGGACGCCGCCTCGAAAGAGGCCCCGCCCGAGCCCCAGGAAATTCCGCTTTCGCCAGCGCCGCTGCCGCTGCTGGACCTCGACGCCCGCGGCCTCGCCGAGTTCCTCGAGCTGACCTTCTCCGACCGCCGGCTGCTCGAGCTGTGCGGAGAGCTGCGGCTCTACGCGCCCGGCTACCGCCTGGAGTCG
>DATBAA010000505.1:0-2720 GCA_036271755.1 Myxococcales bacterium
ACGGTGGCCAGCGTCTTTCCCGAGAGCGACGGATACTGCAGGGTCGCCGCGTCCCATTCGAAAGGAATGAAGGTCTTGAGGTGCGGCGTCGACGGCAGCGCGAAGGGCCACACCGTCAACGAGACCGGAACGGCCGCCGTAGTGCCGTTGTAATTGACGGTGACCGAGCCGGTATAGAGGCCCGGCGCCGCGGCCTGCGGAACCTGGATGTCCACGAAGAAGACGACGTTCTGCCCCGCGGCCACGCTGGTCACGCCCGCGTTGCGCGCCTCTTGGTAGAACTCATCATATTGAGGAACCAATGCGTCGGGCGCGTTGCCTTCCTTCGCCGACGGGTCGGTGGCCTTGCCGCTGCCCGGCAGCGAAAAGAAGACCTCGCGATAGACCATGATGTTGCCCTGGTGCCCCGCGGTCGAAGGCGCGATCTGCGCTCCGCCGGGCCCGGTCAAAGCATGGGCAGTGAGTGAGACGTTGGTAGCCGGCCCTTTGACCACGACTTGAAATGCCTCGAACTCATTCTGCGCGGCCGTCAAAGTGGCGGAGGCGGCCGGCGACGGCAGCGTGGCATCGGCTTGATAGATCTTTTCGGTCGCGTCCACGACTTGGATGGATTGGGCCGCGACGGGGAGCGCGGCAAAGCAGAGGGCAACGACGAGCCGGGAGGGGGCCATATGTTCGTAGGACAACTGAGGCGAGCAACCTCTTCCCGGCCCGTGCAACGAGCGGGTGGGCTAAATACCGCGTCTGTGCGCGCTTTCAGGCGGTTTGGATGAAATCCAAAAACGCTCGCACCTTCGCCGGAACCAAGCGCTTGGACGGATAGAGCGCATAGATCGGCCAGAGCTCATCGGCCCATTCGGGAAACAGATCGACGAGGCTGCCGTCGCGCAGCTGATCGCTGATGCCGACCTCCACCGGCTGGGCGATGCCGTGTCCGGCGAGACAAGCCGAGAGCGCAATGGCGAAGTCATTCACCAGCAGGCGGCCTTTGACGCTCACCTTCAACTTCGAGCGGCCTTTGTGGAACTCCCAATCGAAGGGCCGGCCGGTCACCGGGTCGCGATACAAGATGCATTGGTGGTGCTTTGCCAGATCGCGCGGGTGCCGCGGCTTGCCCATGCGTTTGACGTAGGCAGGTGACGCGCAGGTGACCACGCGCGACTCGCCGAGCTTGCGGCCGACGAAGCCTTGCTGCGGCGCCTCGCCGAAGCGCACCGCGATGTCGAAGCCTTCGCCGATGAAGTTGTCGGCATGATCGCGCGCCAAAAGGTCCACCTCGAGCTCGGGATGCTTCGCCAGGAACGTGTGCAGGCGCGGCGCCAGGAAGTAGCGCGCGAGGAACGGGTCGATGTTGATGCGCAGCCGGCCGCGCACCAGATCCTTGGCCGCCGCGGTCGCGTCGAACGCCTCTTCGATGGCCTCGACCAGCGGCTGGACGGCGGCGTGAAAGCGGCGGCCCTCGTCGGTGAGCGTGACGGCGCGCGACACGCCGGACTGGGTCAGGCCAAAGCGCTCGCCCGCGCGCACGAAGCTGCCGCTCTCGACGATGACGTTCAGCAGCCCCAGACCGTCCAAGTCCGCCATGTGGCCACGATGATAAATCGGCATCTCACAAATGACAATCATGCGCTGGGCTCATGCTTCTTGGATGCGCAGACTGCACCGGCAAAGGAGATCACCATGCTGAACGGCAAACGGATTGTCGTACTGGGCGGAACGCAGGGCATCGGATTGGCAGTTGCCAAGAAGGCGGGCGCGCAAGAAGGCGCTATCGTCGTCGCGTCGAGCAAGCAGAGCAGCGTCGACGCCGCTTTGAGAGAGCTGCCCAAAGGCTCGAGCGGCCACGCCGTGGACTTGCGCTCGGAGAAAGCGGTGAGCGAGCTCTTCTCTCGCATCGGCTCGTTCGACCACCTGGTCTATACGGCCGGTGAGCCGCTGCTGCTGAGCAAGCTGTCCGACCTGGACTTCGCCCAGGCGCAAGAGTTCTGGAAGCTGCGCTACTGGGGCGCGCTCGCCGCGGTGAAGGCAGCCGCGCCACACCTCCGCCGCGACGGCTCCATCGTGCTGACGAGCGGCGCCGCCGGAGTGCGGCCGCATCCGGGCTTCGTCATCGGCGCGAGCATCTGCGGCGCCATGGATTCGCTCACCAGGGCGCTGGCGGTGGAGCTCGCGCCCATTCGCGTCAACATCGTCACTCCAGGCTTCGTCGACACCGGGCTCTGGTCCAACGTCCCCGAAGGTGCGCGCAAAGAGATGTTCGCCGAGGCCGCGAAGAAGCTGCCGGTGGGCCGCGTCGCCGGCGCAGACGATATCGCGGAGCACTATTTGGGGTTCATGAATGGCGTGTATGTCACCGGCCAATCGCTGATCGTCGACGGCGGCGGCGTGCTGGTCTGAAGGCACATCAGCGCACCCTTCCCTAGAACCTCCCCTCGGCGCTTCGGGTTTAGGGTGCGCCGATGTTGCCGCGGTGCTCACTGCTCCTGGTCCTGCTCTCGCTCTCCGCGGCCGCGGCAGACGACCCGGCGCGCCGCGGATTCGACCCAGATCCGGTGCGTCAGGCGTTGTCGCTCGACGGCGGCTTCACGGCCGAAACCGCGGCCACCGCACCGCGCGGCACCTGGCGCGTGGCTTCCATCTTCGATGCAGCCGGCGGACTGCTGGAAGCGCAGGGAACCCAGCGGCAAGACCTGATCTCTTCGCGCGGGCTCTTGCATCTG
>DATBAA010000506.1:0-11850 GCA_036271755.1 Myxococcales bacterium
ACTTTGGCAGGGCCATCCTTACGGCGCAGCGGTTGACCAATCTGCTTGCCGGGTCCTTTGAGCAGCCGGGCCATTTTCGGTAGCGGCATTAGATGCCCTCCGCGGCGTTCTCGAGGGCGCGGACGATGACCCGCTTCGCCAGCTCGAGCTTGAACGAGTTGTGCTGCAATGGCTTCGCGTCCTTCAGGATGGCGTCAGCGGCCTCGCGGAATTTCTCTCGCGACGGCGCTTTGCCTTTGAGGCCGTGTTCGACGTCCAGGTCTCTCCACGGCTTGTGCGCGACGCCGCCCAACGCCAATCGAGCTTGCACGATCTTTCCATTGGCCAATTGCAGAGCTGCTGCCGCGGAGACCAGCGCGAAAGCATAAGAGTTTCTATCGCGGGTCTTGATGTACGAAGAGTGCGCGGAGAAATCGTCCGGCGGCAGATCGATGGAGGTGATCAGCTCGTGCTCCTGCAAGTTGTTGTCGAGCTGTGGCGTCTCGCCGGGCAGCCGGTGGAAGTCGGCAAATGGAATGGCGCGCTCGCCGCCGGGGCCTTCGACGTTGACGGTGGCATTCAGCGCGGCCAGCGCGACGCACATGTCCGACGGATGGACGGCCACGCACTGCTCGCTCGCGCCGAGAATGGCGTGGATGCGGTTGAGCCCGTGCAGCGCGCCGCAGCCAGAGCCGGCCAGCCGTTTATTGCAGGGTGTCGCGGTGTCGTAGAAGTAGTAGCAACGCGTTCGCTGCAATAGGTTGCCGCCATTGGTTGCGAGGTTGCGCAATTGCGGCGAGGCGCCGGCGAGAATGGCTTTGGCGAGCAATGGATAGCGGCTGCGAATGCGTTCATCGCGCGCCGTTGCGGCATTGGTGAGTAATGCGCCCAGCCGCAAGCCGCCGTCCGGGCGCTCGGCGATCTGCTTGAGCGGCAGGCGCGTGATATCGACCAGGCGGCCAGGCGTCTGCACGTCGGCTTTCATCAGATCCAATAAATTTGTACCGCCGGCGATGAACTGTCCGCGCGCCTTGACGGCCGTCTCGACGCTGGCCGCGCGCTCATACGCAAAGGGCCTCATCGCTTCACCGAGAGGACTGCTTTGACGATGTTGGGGTACGCGCCGCAGCGGCAGATGTTGCCGCTCATCGCCTCGCGCACCTCGTCCGCGGTCTTGGCCGTGCCTTCGTCGACCAGCGCGACCGCGGAGCAGATCTGCCCCGGTGTGCAATACCCGCATTGAAAGGCGTCGTACTCGAGGAAGGCCTCCTGCATGGGGTGCAGAGCGCCGCCCGGGCCTGCGAGGCCTTCGATGGTGGTGACCGACTTTCCCTCCTGCATCACCGCCAGCATCATGCAGGCGTTCACCCGCTCGCCGTCGACGAGCACCGTGCACGCGCCGCATTGGCCGTGATCGCAGCCCTTCTTCGACCCGGTCAGCCCGAGGTGCATGCGCAGCAGGTCGAGCAGCGTCACCCACGGCTCGACCCAGACCCGCCGCTGGGTCCCGTTGATCGAAAGGTCTATCTCGTAAACGCTCGGCTCTCCGGTCGAGCCGCCATCCAATGGCTTGTGCATGTCCCAAGAGATTGGGAACGCAGCGGTCCATGCGCCACTCAGTACCCGCCGCTACACGCCAGGCGTGCTGCCCTGCGAACGCTTCAGGAACCGGAACACCTGGCGCGGGAACCGGCAAACGAGCGTTGCATGTGCATGCATGTACGATCCTTGCTTGCGGACGACCGTGGAGATCGACGACCGTCATCGGGCCGAGCTGCTGAAGCTGGCAGCTCAACGCGGCGAAAAAGGCTTTTCCGGCATCGTCCGGGAGGCGCTCGACGCTTACCTCGAGCAGCAAAAGGCCCGTCAGGAACTGATCGACGAGGCTCTCGCGCAGCGCGGCAGCTTCAGCCAGGCAGACGCCGACTCGCTCAGATCCTCCATCGCCGAGCTACGCGAAAAATGGCGTCGACGGCGGCGACAATTCGCAGAGCACTTGATGCCGTGGGTCAGACTATCGGCATGGCCGACATCATGATTGCTGCGACTTGCCTCACCAATCGGTGCCCGCTCCTGACTCGCAATGTACGGCACTTTGATCGCGTCGAAGGTCTTCAAATTTTGACGCCGTAAGATTTGAGATTCGTGGCGCAGGTTGCGCACGCCTGATCAGCCTTCGCGGAAGCTTTCGGCGGCCATGAAGTCTTCTTCGTTCAAGTCGCGCATGGGTTTGCCGGCGTCGTTGCGGACCTTCTTGAAGACTTCGATGACCTGCAACTTATGCGGGCGAGATTGCGACAAAGGGCAAGCCTCGTAAGCCTTCATCTCTTCGTCGCAGTAGCCCATTCGCTTCTCGCCGCACTTCGGCTGCAGGTATCGCGCGAGCTCGGGAACGGCGCGCATCAGCTCCGCGCGCATCTTGGCGACCATGTGGCGAATTTCCCATTGGGCGCGCGTGCACAAGCGCAAGTCAGCGATGTGCAGAAGCTCGGCGAAGTTCACCATGATCTGGAAGTTCGTCGGGGCCGCATTCGGCAGCACGAAGCGCGCGTCCTCCGCCGGAATGCCCGCGGCGACCGCCTCGCGATAGACCTTGGTGATCTCGGTCATGAGCGCTTCGAAGCGGTCTGCCTGGCCGTGGTCCTTCCACGAGTCGGGCATGACGTACTCGAGCCGCTCTTCATTCTTCCCGGTGAAGCGCACGTAGCGCTGCGACTGCTGCTCGAAGGAGATGCCAATCCGGTGGCGCACGAACTGGTGGCTCAAAGACCTGGAGACGCCCGAGATGCCGAACCAGAAGACCACCTGCTCCAGCGGCGAGACGTGGCCGGTCTTGAGGCGCTCGTCGACGAACTGCGCGATCTTCTCCCGCGTGACCGTGCCGGCCGCGATGTCGTCCCACACCTCGCGCGGCGTCTTGGGCGTGTAGCAGGTGCGATACGCGCCGTAGAGCTTGACGATCGGATCGCTGGCCATGTCGATGAGAACGACGTCCATGCCGTCCTTCTACCTTGTTTCGCAAAGCTGATCTGCGGCGATTTGCTGCGCCCAGGCGCGGCTAGAGCGGCGGGTTGATGCCGTAGCCGGCCACGCGCCACTTGCCGTCGGCGGTCTGCTCCAGCGACACCGACTCTTCGACCGACCCCTGCTTGGCGAAGCGCGTGCGGTAGCGCAGCGAGACGAAGCGTCCGCGCCGCTGGCCGATGACACCCACCTGCACCACCGCGGACCTCTTCCGGCTCAGCATCGCGCCGAAGGGAGCGCGGCGCTCGGCGAAGCCGCGGGCCCAGACGTCGCGCGGCATCTGCTGTTGAAGCTCGGGAGAGAGCGCGTCCCAGGTCTCTGCCGCGCCGCCTTTGTCGATGACCGCCAGGAACGCCACGGCCTCCTTCTCCGCCTGCTTCTGGGCCGTCAGGTCGCGCTCGTCTCGCGACACCTCCAGCGATGGGCGCGGGAAGACCGCCGCTTCGTCGTCCTTCTCTTTGAGGCGGCTCCACTCGCCCGTCTTGCTCTTGATGAAGCCGAGGTTCCAGTCGGTGGAGCGGCTGGCCGGGGCCTCCGGGTCGAACCCGAGCTTGGCCTGCACCACGACGGACTCTTCATGGTGCTCGTCGGCGGAGGCGCGCGCCAGCTCGAAGAGCTCGTTCGCGGCCGTCTCCAGCTGCGCGAAGGTGCGCGCGTCGCTCCAATAGGTGATGCCCAGCCCCAGGTGCTTGCCACCCGAGCCGGTGACTGCCCCGATGGAGAAGATCTTGTAGGTGTGGCCGGACGGCAGCGTGTAGAGCGCGTAGCGGTCGGGCCAACGAACCGTTCCGTGATCGGAGATCGTTGCAGCCAGCAGGAGCAGAAGATGCATCAGGGCACCGTATCAAGGGTGAACCAGAAACGGCTGCCGCCGCCGGGCGCCTCATCGACGCCGATTGCGCCGCCGTGGGCCTGGACGATCTCACGTGAAATATAAAGGCCCAAACCAATGCCTTCGCCCTTGGCGCCGGGCACGCGGAAGAACTTGTCGAAGATGCGCTCGCGGAATTCCGCCGGCACGCCTGGGCCGCGATCGAGCACCGAGAAGCGGACGCGGCCTTCGAAAGGCTCGACGCGCAGCTCGACGTGCTCCGAATAGCGCGCGGCGTTCTGCAGCAGGTTGTGCAGCACGAGGCCAATGCGCTCTGGGTCCGCCAGCACGGGCGAAATCGGCTCGACGACGGTGACGATGGCCTTTGGCTCGGCAGCCTCCGCCAACGCCTTGGGAGAGACCGGGACCGGCGACACCTCGACGCGGCCCGACTGCATCCGCGACAGATCGAGCAGGTCGTCGACGATGGTCTGCAGCCGCTCGCAATCCTCGCGCGCCGCGTGCAGCAGCTCGGCCTGCTTCTCCGTCAGCGGCCCCGCGGCCTCTTCCAGGCAGAGGTGCACCGCCATGCGCAGCGAGGTCAGCGGCGTCCGAAGCTCGTGCGCGACGGTGGCCACCAGATCGTTCTTCAGCTCGTCGAAGCGCATCAGGCGCGTCACGTCTTGCAGCACGATCGTCACGCCCGAATCAGTGGGAGCCGCCCGCGGCAAGAGCTGGCGCGCGCCCGGCGCGGCGACGGCCTCTTCGAATCCTTTCGGAACATAAGCGCCGCCGCCGGCCATCACGTGCGCGCGCACTTTGTCGATGATGGCCTGCAGCTCGGGCGGCGCCTGGCCGCCCTTGAAGAGCTCTTCGGCTGCGTCGTTCTGGTTCAAGACGGCGCCGGCCCGATCGAGCACCAGGATTGGATCGGGCAGGCTGTCGATGGTGGCCTGCGCCGCCTGCTGCGCTTGAATCAACTCGCCCAACGAGCTGCGCCGGTACTCGGCGAGGCTCTCCGCCATGGTGTTGAAGTCGCGCGCCAGCGAGCCGATCTCGTCGGAGGAGGCCTGTACCTGCGCGCGAGCCTGCAAATCGCCACGTCCCAGGCGCCGCACCGCTTGCGAGAGCACGCCCAGCGGCCGCAGCAGCCGCGCCGTCAAAGCGCCCGACGCAGCGAGGCCGATGAAGAAGGCGATCAAGGTCGCGATGATCATCAACGCGGTCGTGTGCTGCGCTGCCCGCCGCGCGCGCTCGCTCTTCAGGACCATCGCATCTTGATTCAGGAGCAAGACCCGATCGGCGGCGGCGCGCACGCGATCATAAGCGGCCTGACGCGGCATCTTCTTGTACGTCTCCCAGGCGTTGCGCAGCTCGCGGGTGGCCTCCGCCTCGCCGGGCTCGGTGATGTTCTGCTCCTGCGCCAGCAGCTCTTCCTCGAAGACCTGCTGGTCCGCCTGCCCGCGATCGATGCGGTCCAGCGAGTCCTTCATGCGCTGCGCCGCCAGCACGCTGCGATAGTTGTCCTTGAGGATCAGCTCCGCGCCTTCGCCCAGCGAAGTCATGCCGCGCACCGAGATGGTGCCCAGCGCAATCAGCACCAGCGCCAGCGGCGCCAACGCCCAGAGCAGCTTCGCGCGCAGGCTCACGGCGCGTCCTCGGGCAGGGAGGCGATATGCAGATCCAATCCGTCCGACTCATTGACCAATCGCTGCAAGACCGACCGGCCGAGGACGCGCTGCAGCAGCGGCGCGCGACTGCGTCCGACGATCAAATGCCCGACGCCGTGCGAGCGCGCGAAGTCGAGCAAGGCGTCGACGGCATCGAGAGATTTGAGGCGCACCACCTCCGCGCCCAACTCGCGGGCTTTCTCGATGTTGCCGAGCAGCATTCGCTGCGCCTCGGAGTCGATGCGCTCGGGCGATTCGTCGGGAGTCTCGACATAGACGACGAACCAATCGGTATTCAGCCGCCCGGCCATGCGCGACCCGCGATGCAGCAAGGCCAGCGACCGCGGCGAATTGGACGACAGACAGACCATGACGCGCGGCCCGCCGGCCGCCTGCGACGCCCGGTCGAGGCTCTCCGCCACCTCGCGCAAAGCCAGCTCGCGCAGCGTCGACAGGTTCTTGCCCTGGAAGAAATTCTCGATGGCGCGCGGGACGTTGCCGGGCGCATAGATCTTTCCCGCGCGCATGCGATCTTGAAGATCCTCGACGGAGAGATCGAGGTTCACCACTTGATCGGCCTCTTTGAGAAACCGGTCGGGAATGGTCTCGCGCACCGTCACGCCCGTCTGCCGCACCACCACTTCATTCAAGGACTCCAGATGCTGCACGTTCAAGGCGCCGATGACGTTGATGCCCGCCGAGAGCAGCTCGAGCACGTCCTGCCAGCGCTTTGGATTGCGCGAGCCGGGCACGTTGGTGTGCGGCAGCTCGTCGACGATGGCCACCTCCGGCTTGCGCGCCAGCACCGCGTCCAGGTCCATCTCTTCGACGGTCACGCCGCGATACTCGATGCGCTTGCGCGGCACCACGTCCAAGCCCTCGAGCAGCGCCTGCGTCTCCGCGCGGCCGTGGGTCTCGACGAACGCGGCCACCACGTCGACGCCGCGCTTGTGCAGCGCGTGCGCCTCTTCCAGCATGCGATAGGTCTTGCCCACGCCGGCCGCGAAGCCGATGTAGAGCTTGAGCCGGCCGCGCTTGCCGCGCTGCACCAGCTCGAGAAAGTCCTGCGCGCTCTTCACGGGTCCTCGTACTTGCGCCGCTTGCGCCAGAGCGTCGAGGCGTCCAGGCCCAGGATCTTGGCCGCCTCCTCCTGCGTCTTGGTCCGCGCCAGCACGCGCAAGATGTGCTCGCGCTCGATGGTCTCCATGTCGAAGTCGCCGCCCAGCACCGGTCCGCCGCCGCGCGCGATGCCGCCTGGAAAAGCCTCGGCCGTCAGGCGCTGGCCGGGAGTGAGAATCACCGCGCGCTCGATGGCATTGCGCAGCTCGCGGACGTTGCCGGGCCAGCCATGACCCGTCAGCGCCTGCTCCGCATCGGGCGAGAGCTCGGGCGGCGAACCCTTCTTGGAAAAGAACGCCAGGAACTGTTTCGCGAGCGGAAGGATCTCGGGACGCCTCTCGCGCAGCGGCGGCACGGTCACTTCGACGACGTTCAGGCGAAAGAGCAGATCCTCGCGGAAGGCGCCCTGCTTCACCGCGGCTTCCAGGTCGCGATTGGTCGCCGAGACGATGCGCACGTCGGCCGTGCGGGTGCGCGTCTCGCCCAGTCGCTCGAAGGTCTTGTCTTGCAAGAAGCGCAGCAGCTTGGCCTGCAGCGCGGTCGGCAGCTCGCCGATCTCGTCGAGGAAGAGCGTACCACCCTCGGCCGCCTCCACCCTGCCCTCGCGATCTCGCACAGCGCCCGTGAACGCGCCCTGGGCGTGGCCGAACAGCTCGCTCACCAGCAGCTCTTCCGAGAGCGAAGGACAATTGACCGTGGCGAAGGGCCGGGCCTTGCGCGGGCTGAGCTGGTGCAGCGCCCGCGCCAGCACCGACTTGCCGGTGCCGCTCTCCCCGCGCAGCAGCACGGGCACGTCGTGCGCGGCGCTGCGCTCGATGACCTCCAGCACCGCGCGCATGGGCGCCGAAGCGTTCTCGAAGCTCACCTCGGGCACCGCGTCGGCCAGACGTGACTCCAGCTCGAGCACCTTCCGCGACAGCTCGCGGCGAGCCCGCGCCTGCTCGATGACGTGGCCGATCTGCGCCGGCGTGAACGGCTTCGGCAGGTAGTCGCGCGCGCCGCGCTTCATCGCCTCGACGGCGGTGTCGAAGGTGGCGTAGGCGGTGATGATGATGACGTCGAGGCCCGGACGCTCCGCGAGCAGCCGCGGCAAAAGGTCGAGCCCGCTCTTGCGGCCGATGCGCAGGTCGACGAAGGCCAGATCGTACGGAGCCCGCGCCAGCGCCTCCAACGCCGGCTCCACCGCGCCGGCCTCGGTCACCTTGCAGTCGAGGCCCTGCAAGCAGATGGACAGCGTCTTGCGGATGTTGCGTTCGTCGTCGACGATGAGAACGCGCAGCTCCATGGCCCGACGCTAACATTTGTCTGCCGGGTTCGCCGGTCTGCTAGGTTCGCCTTTATGATCCCCGTTCTTCTCGTCGCGGCTGGCGGCGCATTGGGCGCGGTGGCGCGCTATCTCGTCGGCATGTTGATGGTGCGGCGGCTGGGCACGAGCTGGCCCTACGCGACGCTCTTCATCAACTTGACCGGCTGCTTCTTCATCGCGCTCTTTCTCACCGCGGCCACCGAGCGCATTCCCAGCTTGAACGGCGGCTGGCGCTACTTCTTCCCGGTCGGCTTCGTCGGCGCCTATACGACCTTCTCCACCTACGAATACGAGATCATGAAGCTGGTCGAGCTGCGGCAACTTTTGCCGGCGTTCGGCTACTTCGCGGCCTCGAACATCCTCGGCTTCGGCGCGGTGCTGCTCGGAGCGCGGCTGGCGCGCGCGCTGTGAACGAGTTCCAGAAGAAGGTCCGGCGCGAGATCCTGCGCATCCCGCGCGGCACCACGCGATCCTATGGGGAGATCGCCATTCGCGCCGGGCGGCCCGGAGCGCCGCGGGCGGTGGTGGCGGCGATGCGCGGGCTCGACATTCCTTGGTGGCGGGTGGCCCGCAAGGGCGGCACCTTCGCGCCGCAGGTCGCCTTCGATCAGGAGCAGCTGCTGCGGCAAGAGGGCTGGAAGCCGCCCAAGCCCAAGAAGACGAAAGCCAAGAAGCCCAAGCTCACCAAGGCGAAGGCGAAAAAGCCGCGAGGCCCAAAGCCGCGCGCAAGGTAGAGTAGCCGCGTGCCGCTCTACGTCGTCAGCGATCTCCACCTGGGAGACAACACGCTCGCCTCGATGTTCCGCGACGCGGACCAGGGCTTCCGCTTCGCGGACCTCTGCTCGGCCATCGCGCGCAACGCCGGCAGCGAGCTCATCTTGCTGGGCGACATCTTCGACCTGACCGCCGCCACGCCACCGCCCAAGGGTCTGAGCGACTTCGGCCGCCTCTTGGAAGTGCCCATCGAGGACAAAGAGCCGCGCGGCCTGGCGCAGATCATGAAACAGATTCGCGAGGCCAACCCCGTCGCGCTCGATGCGCTGGAGGCGCTGAGCAACGACGTGCAGGTGACGCTGGTGCCGGGCAATCACGACCGGCATTTAGGAGAAGAGGGCGGCCGCGACGCGCTGGACGCCGCCGGGCTTTCGCGGGTGAACATCGAATCGATGGCCGTGCGCCGCGTGATGGACAAGGTGGTGGTGCTGCAGCACGGGCACGCCTGGGACCCGTCGAACTCGACCGCGACCGGCGGCGGCGAGACCATGACCTCCGTCATCCACCACGCCATCGTGCCCTTCCTGCGGCACCTGGCGCCGCGCAGCAACATCCGCATCGAGCCCGACCGCATCGTCGCGCTGCGGCCCGAAGAGCGCGTGGTGCCGGTGCTGCAGCGCTGGCTCAAGCCGGGCACCTTCGAGACCTTCATCGACGCGTTTCTCGAGCTCCTGGTGGCCAACGGCTACCTGTCGCGCGCGGTGGCCTGGCTGGCCACGCCGGGCATCATCCGCTCGCGGTTGAAGGACGACGACGATCTGTGGGAGCACGCCGGCCTCTCGGCGCTGGCCGCGTTGGAAGGTGGCAAGCCGCTGCCGGGCAAGCCGCCGCCGCCGGACGTGCTGGTCCTGGGCCACACCCACGTCGTCGACTGGGCGGTGGCCGAGGGAGCGCGGGCGGGCATCGAGCGGCTCTACGTCAACCTGGGCACCTGGAGCGCGCGCGCCTCCGACGCCGCCGGGCCCATGGACGCCACCATGCCGCTCTTGCGCATCGACGCCGACGATCGGGTGCTGCAAGCGCAGCTCTTCGACGTGGCCAGCAAGTGGCGAAATCTGCAGAGGTTCGAGGTCAAGAGGTGACGCACCTCTTCCTGGCGCTGCTCGTGGCCGCCGCTCCTTTGCCGCGCAAGCAGAAGAGCCTCAAGCGCACGCCGGCCGCGCGGCCCGAGGACGACACGCGCCTGAAAGGCGACGACAAGGCCTTCGCCAAGGCCGCGGTCGGTTTCATCGGCCCCGCCGATCTGTCCGAGCTCGAGGAGGACGAGGACGTGCGGATTGAATTCAAGCTGAGCGGCTACGCTTTGGGCCCATTGCAGCCCGGCGGCCCCGTGCCGCACGCGCACCTCATCATCGACAACGAGCCGGCGCTGGAGATCGACGATGCCGCGGCGCCCTATCTGCTCAAGGGACTCGCGCGCGGACCGCATCTCTTGCGGGTGGTGCTCTGCCGGCCTTGGCACGAGGTGGTGAAGGCCCCGCACGCGCTGGGGCTGACGCGCTTCTGGGTGGGTCCCAAGCTGGAAGGCAAAGCGGGCCACGCCGCGGAGTTCGTCGCCTGGCCGGACGTGAAGAAGCCGTTCGTGACCTACGTGCTGCCCGTGGGCGCGCCAACCGCGGACCTGACGCTGACGCAGCTGCAGCGCGCCGAGGCGGTGTCCGACCCGGCCATCGCGACCCCGGGCGAAGCCGCCGCGGAGGCGCCGCCGCAGAAGCGGGCCGAGCACCCTGTGCTGGACTTCTACTTGAGCAACGCCAGGCTCAACCGGCGCGGCGACAAGCTGAAGGTGGTCCTCGACCGGCGCGAGCTGCCGCTGGTGACGGAGTGGAAGCCGCAGCATTTGCGGCGCGCCCGGCCCGGCCCGCACAAGCTCACGGTCGACCTGATGAATCGCAAAGGCTTGAAGGTGAAGAACGCGGTCAATCGCACCGACCGCGCCTTCACTGCCGGAAACTGAACGCCGCGGGCCGCGCCAGCCGCGGCTTCTATACAAATCGATCCCAGCAGGGTATGCGTTTCTCAGGGGACCGTGATGAACCGAAACCAATGTACATTGGCTCGGCTTCTGGCTGTTGCTTTGGCCATTGGCTGTGACGCCTTGCCGTCGTCCAATACGCAATACATCACCGTCGTGAACTCCTCGGCCATCCAGGCCATGACGCGAGGGCCCGACGGCAACGTCTGGTTCACCTACCTCACCGAGCCGTTCTCGACCGGGGGCCAGACCGGCGCCATCGGCAGCGTCTCTCCGGCCGGAGACGTTCGCGCCTTCTTCGACCCCGCCATCATCCGGCCCAATGGAATCACGGCCGCCCGCGACGGCGCGCTCTGGTTCACCGACGACAGCGAAATTGGCCGCATCACCACCGACGGCCAGGTGACCAGGTTCCCCTTACCCGGCAGCCACGCGCGCTACATCTGCGAAGGCACCGACGGCAGGCTCTGGTTCACCGAGGTGGGCGATCAGATCGGCAGCATCGACCTCGACGGCACCATCACCGAGTATCCGCTGCCCACTTCGAATGCCGGCTTGTCGGGCATCGCCGCCGGCGCCGGCGGAATCTGGGTGGTGGAGAACGGGCTCAACCGGATTGGCCTGCTCAACACCGCCGGTCCGGGCACCTTCGAGCAGTTTCCCATCACCACCCCGAAGAGCGGCGCGCAGGCCATCGTGCTGGGCCCGGACGGCAACCTCTGGTTCACCGAGCCGCTGGCGGGAAAGATCGCCCGCATGTCTCCCGGCGGCAACCTCGTCGAGTTCCCCGATTCGCCCGGCGCGCAACCCTACGGCATCACCGCTGCCCCCGACGGCACGCTCTGGTACGGCGACGCAAACGGCCGCATCGCCAACATCACGCAGGCGGGAAAGATCACCGAATTCGTCTTCAAGCAATTCAACGGGACGCTCTGGCTGACCATCGGGTCGGACGGGAGCGTCTGGTTCACCGCCCCCGGCCAGATCGGCCGGCTGACTCCGTGAAATGAAAAGGCCGGGATAGCTCCCGGCCTTCTCGAATCAAAAGCGCAGTCGCTCTGTGGCGACTATCCGGGAGCCTTTTCCGTGGGCTTCCCCGCCTTCTTCCAACCTACGATTCCGGCCGGCATGACGAAGACCTTGGTGTAACCATACTTGACCGCCTGACCGGCGGCCGCATGGCAGGCCATTC
>DATBAA010000507.1:0-2522 GCA_036271755.1 Myxococcales bacterium
CGCTGCAGCCCGGCCAGCGCGTCCTCGACTGCGCCACCGGCACGGGAGATCTCGCGTTGGCCCTGGCCCGGGCGGTCGGCGAAGGCGGCGAGGTGATCGCCACCGACTTCTGCGCGCCCATGCTCAAGCCCGCGCCCGCCAAGGCCTTGAAGGCCGGGCTGCGCATTCAGTTCTCCGTGGCCGACGCCATGGACCTGCCCTTTCCCGAGGGCCACTTCGACGCCGCCACCATCGCCTTCGGCATCCGCAACGTCGACGATCCGGTGCGCTGCCTGCGCGAGATGGCGCGGGTGGTGAAGCCCTTTGGCCGCGTGGTGGTCCTGGAGTTCGGCCAGCCTGCCGGCGCGTTCGGGGCGCTCTTCAAGCTCTACAGCCGCAGCGTCATGCCGCTGGTGGGCGGGCTCGTCACCGGCAACCGCGCCGCCTACGAATATTTGCCCCGGACCGCCGCGGCGTTCCCGGCCGGTGCGCAGTTTCTCGGCCTCATGGACGACGCCGGGAGTTTTCAAAGCCGGACAGCCCGCTCGCTGACGTTCGGAACTGCTTTCGTATACTGCGGTGTGAAGTAGGCTCAGAGTGGCATGACCCGGCTCGAACAGCAGCTCGACATCCTCGCCCGCGCGAAGACGCTCCTGCCGCAGAGCCGCGCGCCTTACTACGCGCACCTCAAGCTGCGGATGAACGGCCGGGGCCTCAACGACCAGGACATCGGCCACGAAGCCGACATCCTGCTGGGCGCTGTCTTCCGCCGCGGCGCGGGCGTCACCATCGTCGACTGGCGCACCGCTCCCTTGAGCGAGATCTTCTTCGGCTACGAGGAGGGCGAAGAGTACGATCTGGACCTCACCGATCGCCGCGTCACCGGCCTCATTTTGCAGCGCAATCTCGTCACCTTCCGCAACGGCGAGCTGATTGAGCTGCAGTGGCCGAAGGGTCGCCTGGTGCGCGATCTGGCAGGTTTCCGCGAAGCGCCGCGCATCGTCCGGCCTCGCCTCAAGCCGCGCGATCCTGGGTTGCGTGCGCGGCCGCCGTCGCCCGTCGACGTCGAGCTGGACGCGGCCCAGAAGGCCGTCGTCGACCTGCCGGCGCGCGAGGCAGTGCTGGTGCTGGGCGAGGCCGGCTGCGGCAAGACCACCGTCGCGCTGCACCGCCTGAGCAAGCTGTGCCTTACGAACAACGAGCGCTACCGCGCGGCCTGCATCGTTCCCAACGAAGGCCTGCGGCTCTTGATCGAATCCTTGCTGCACCGGCTTGGCCTGGACGACGTCGAGACCTGGACCTACGAGAAGTTCGCCTCCAAGCAGGCCCGCCGCGTCTTCCCCGACTTGCGCCGGCGAGAGAGCGAAGATGAGGGCCCGCTGCTCTCGCGCCTCAAGCGCCACGAAGCCCTGCGGCCCATCTTGCAGCGCCTCGCCAAGAAGCGTCCGCCCAAGTCCGAAGACGACATGGTCGGACGCGCCCGCCACGCCCGCCGCGAGGATCTGCAGACCCTCTTCGGCGACCCGGCGCTGATGGCAGAGGTCATCCAGGCCTCGGGCATTCCCAGCACTGCCGCCAAGGAAGCCGTCGACCACACGCGCGTCCAATTCACCGCCTCGACCGAGCGCGACTACTCCCACGTCGACGAGAGCCGCCTGACCGCTGTCGACGGCCGCGCCATCGACGAGGGCACTCCCGACACCGACGCGGAGACGGTGGACCCCGAAGACTACGCGGTGATGTTCGAGCTGGAGCGGCTGCGCGCCGAGAACTTCGACGAGACGCCCATCTCGCCGTCTCGCTACCACTGCCTGCTGGTCGACGAGGCGCAGGAGCTGGCGCCGCTGGAGCTGGCGCTGCTCGGACGCTGCGTCGCGCGGGGCGGCACCATCATCGTGGCCGGCGATGCCGCCCAACAAGTCGACGCGGCCGCCAACTTCAAGAGCTGGGACACGACCATGGCCGAGCTCGGCGCCGCGCAGCACCAGAAGGCCGTGCTCGAGGTGAGCTATCGCTGCCCGCCCGAGGTGACGGCCTTCGCGCGCCACCTGCGCCACGACGAGGGCCGCGCGGCGTACCCGCTGGCGCGCTTCGATACCGACGCGCACCTGGCGGCCTGGCTGGTCGAGGCATTGCGCGATCTCGACGCGGCCGACCCCAGCTCTGCCTCGGCGGTCATCTGCCGCACGCCCGAGGCGGCGTCGCTGCTGGCCCGCGTGCTCCGCTTCGGCCTGCCGGTGCGGCTGGCGCTGGAGGGCAAGTTCGTCTTTGGCCCGGGCGTCTCGGTGACCTGCGTGCCAGAGGTGAAGGGCCTCGAGTTCGACCACGTGGTCCTGCCCGACGCAGCTCGCGCGCAATATGCCGACGCCGCCGAAGCGCGCCGCGCGCTCTACGTCGCCGCCACCCGGGCCTCCTCGCAGCTGCTGCTGGCCGCCTCGGGCGAGCCGTCGCCGCTCATCGGCTAGCGCTGGATCTCGATCAGCAGCACCCAGGCGTCGATCAACGCCGCCAGGAACGCTGCGACCACTCCGGCGACGGTCCAG
>DATBAA010000508.1:0-21212 GCA_036271755.1 Myxococcales bacterium
CCACCACCAGCACCTCGGCCGTCGCGCCGCGCTCCCGCAGCACCGCCTGCTGCACGAAGAAGCTGGTGGGCACCTGACGCAGCTTCCACTCCAGCACGCCAAAGACCGCCGCGATGGGCAAGGCGAAGAGCAGGAGCCTGAGCAGAAGGCGAAGCACGGCTTGTCCCTAGAACTGGAAGTAGATGAACTGCCGCGGAGCGCCCGCGGAGGAGAAGAGCACCGCCAGCGCGCCCGCGTAGTAGACGCAGTAGCGCAGCGGCCGGGGCGCGGCGGGAAAGAGACGCAGCAGGACCTCGCGGGCCGGGCGCCACTCGGTGAGCAGCAGCACCGCGACCGCAGCTCCGATGGGCAGCAGCTGGTACCAGTACATGCCCAGGAGCCAGTCGCCCGCGCCGGGCCGCAGCCGCGGAATGCGCGACAGGATGAAGGCCGCGGAGCCCAGCGACGGCGCGCGGAAGAAGACCCAGGCAAACGCCACCAGGTGGAACGTCAGCAGCACGCGCAGCGCCCGCCCGAGCTGCGTCTTGGGTGCCGCGACGAAGTCGTGCGCCACCATGTACGCCGCGTGCAGCGCGCCCCAGATGACGAAGGTCCAGTTGGCGCCGTGCCAGAGCCCGCTCAAGAGAAAGACGATCACGAGGTTGCGGCGCTTGTGCCGCCGGCCGCCGCCGAGCGGAAAGTAGACGTAGTCGCGGAACCACGTCGAGAGCGACATGTGCCACCGGCGCCAGAACCCGGGCACCGAGGCCGCTTCGTACGGATGGTCGAAGTTGCGCATCAGCTCGATGCCGAGGATGCGCGCCGAGCCGATGGCGACGTCGCTGTAGCCCGAGAAGTCGCAGTAGATCTGCAGGCTGAAGAAGTACGTCGCCATCAAGAGCGCGCCGCCGGAGTAGCCGCCGGGGTTGCCGTAAGCCAGGTCAACCGCGGGCGCCAGCGCGTCGGCGATGGCGATCTTCTTGAACAGGCCCCAGAGGATGAGCCGCAGGCCGCTGACCGTCCGGACGGCGTCGAAGCGCGCCTCGCGGCGGAGCTGCGGCAAGAGGTTCTGCGGCCGCTCGATGGGGCCCGCGACCAGCTGGGGGAAGAACATCACGTAGAGCGCGAAGATGCCCAGGTGCCGCTCCGCGGGCTGGCTGCCGCGGTACACCTCGATGGTGTAGCTCATCGATTGAAAGGTGTGGAACGAGAGCCCGATGGGCAGCACCAGGTGCAAGAGCGGCAGCGTCGCGCCGGCGCCGAAGAGGTGCAGGAGCGCGGTGGCGTTGGCCGAGAAGAAGTTGAAGTACTTGAAGGCGGCCAGCACCGAGACGTTGGCGGCGATGCTCGCGGTCAGCCAGGCCCGGCGCGCGCTTCCCGAGGCGCCTTCAATCAGGATCCCAGCCGCGTAATCCACCAGGATGGTGAACGCGAGGATGAGGATGAACACCGGGACGAACGCCATGTAGAAGCCGCAGCTGGCCACGAGCAACAGCAGCCAGCGCCACCTCTGCGGCAGCGCGAAGTACGCGATGGCGACCGCGGGCAGGAAGAGTGCGTAGGCAAACGAGTTGAAGAGCATGACGGGCGGCTCGCGCCCGGCATTCTACAGCTTGCGCAGCTTCGCGACGCGCAATTGCGGGCCGGACATGGAGATGCCGAAGCCCTCGTCGAGCGAGCCTTCGATCTCCACGCGCTCGCCCTTGGCGTCCTTCAGATCGCTCTTGGCGCCCAGCAGGGTGTAGCGCTTGCCGTCGTCGGCCTTCAGCTGGAAGAGGCCGCCCTCGAGATCGCGAAACTCTACCGTGCCGGTGACCTTCACTGCAGGGCCTCCTTCGAGAAGAGCCCGCGGCCGATGACCCAGGCGATGAACGCGCCGCCCAGGAGCCAGAAGGGCGTGAGCAAGGAGGGCATCCAGGGCAGGTCGACGGTGCGGAAGATGGCGGCGTGCAACAGCGTGCCGGCCTGGCCAAACGCGAGCCCGGCCGCGAGCGCGCCAAAGGCAGTCTGCAGCGGCCGCTTGGAGATGCGCGCGGGCAGCGCCAGGAGCAGCGGCAAGAGCGCGCTCCAGCCGATGTAGCCGGAGACCGCCGGAAGGAACCGCGCCGGCCACGCGGCCGGAGGCACCGCGAAGAGCGTCAACGCGTGCATCTTCTCGAAGAGGCCCAAAGGCGCCAGCATGGTGAAGGCGCCCGCGCCGAAAGCGAGGCCGCCGTAGAAGAGCGCGCCGGGTTTGTCGCTTGCGCGCAGGTGCTGCATGGACCGCGCTTGCTTGATGGCGAAGAACGCGCCGAGGAGGGCGAGGGCCAGCCGCCAGAGCCCGAACTGCAGCGTCGCCTTGCGCACCGCCGCGGCGGCATCCAGCAAGCCCGCGCCGTACTTCTCCGCGCTGCTCTCGGGCGGCGTCTTGGCCGTGGAAGTCAACAGCCGCTGGACCGCGCCCGGGTCGTTGATGCCGAGCGATTCCACCAGCGCCGCGGCTCCCGCGACGTGCGGGGTGGCCATGCTGGTGCCTTGGAACCAACGATAGGCCGAGGCCGTGCGATCGCCCTCGGCGATGGTCTGCTGCAGCACGCCAGCTTCTTCACCCTGCGACTTGTCTCCGCCCGGCGCGGCGATGGCCACCTCGGGACCATAAGTGGTGTACGGCGCCGAGGTGCCTTGCGGACCGACGGCGCTGACCGCGAGCGAGCCCGAATACGCCGCCGGATAGGAGACGCCGCGCGACCCGGAATTGCCCGCCGCGCAGACCACCAGCACGCCGCGGCGTTTGGCGTAGTCGACCGCCGACTCCATGGCCAGCGACCGTCCGCCGCCGCCGAGGGAGAGGTTGAGGACGCGCGCGCCGTGATCGACCGCCCAGCGGATGCCGGCGGCTATGTCGTGAGAATTTCCCCCGCCCGAAGCGGAGAGGACCTTGATGGGCATCAGCTTCGCCAGGGGCGCCATGCCCGCGACGCCTTTGCCGTTGCCCGTGCTCTGCGCGATGGTGCCGGCTACGTGCGTGCCGTGGCCGTTGTCGTCTTTCGCATCGGCGTTGTTGGCGACGAAGTTCCACCCGGGGACAAGGCGAGCCGGGTCGAGATCGTCCACCGGGGCGATGCCGGTATCGATGACCGCGACGGTGACGCCTTCGCCGCGGGTCACGTCCCACGCGCTCTGTGCGCCGGCTGCCTTCAGGTGCCACTGCTTGGAGAAGTCTGGATCGTCGGGCAGCCAGAGCGCGCTGACCCGCACCACCGGCTCTGCCCAGATGACGTCGGCGTTGGCGCGCAATTTGGCCAGGATGTCCGCTTCCTCGGCGGGGTCGACCTGCGCCTCGATGATGCTCTCGCGCCGGAACGGGTCGCCGAATTCGTCATCTTCGGCGAGCGCGGCGTCGATGACCTTGCCGAAGCCCTGCTGGCGCGGATGCTCACCCCGCAGCTCGTATTGGATGAGGCCGGGCACGGCGTCGTCGCCCAGCGCGGCCGCCTGTGGATGCGCGCGCGCGCAGCAGACCAGCGCGAGGCAGCAGACCAGCGGCAGCTTGAACATGCGCATGAGCATAACCGTCCCCACCAGCATACGGAAACGCCGCGTGCTTATTTCCGATCTAGATCGAGCTCCAGGTCTTCTTCGCCTTCGGGCAGCTCGAGCTCGCGATGTTCCTCGGCGGAAGGCTCGTCCGGCTGCGCCACCAGCGGCGGCCGCCCGGCGCGGAGAAACTCGGCCACGGCCTTGCCCATCTCCGTCAGGCCGCGGTGGAAGAAGTGGTCGCTGTGGGCAATCACCTCGGGCGCTCCGGGCAGCGCGGCGCGGTCGCAATAGGCGTCGTGCTGGGCGCACAAGATGAACAGAGGCTTGGCGAAGCTCGCCAGCGCGGAGAAGTCAGCGAGCAGGTTGGGCGGCGCCACCAGAACCAACTGCGAGATGCGCGGATCGCTCGCGGCCCGCAGCGCCACCAGCGCGCCGAAGCTGTAGCCGACGGCGCAGATCGCGGGCTCGTGCGTGGTCGCGATCAGCTGATCGGCCACTTTGTACAAATCGTCCACCTCGTCCGAGACGTCCTCGATGCGGCCAGGCTTCTGCCGCGAGACCCCACGCGAGGAGGCAACCCCGCGGTAGTCGAAGCGCAGCGTCGGGTGCCCGCCGCGCGTCAACGCCCAGGCCAGCTCGGCGATGACCGGCGAGGTCATGCTGCCGCCCATCGCCGGATGCGGCGAGGCGATGACGCAGGCGGGGTCGCGCGTGCCGCGGTGATAGAGCGCGTCGAGGCCGTCCACCACCACGCTGCGCTCGAGATATTGCCCCGCCAGCACCATTCAGGAGTCGCCGCGGCGGAAGACGAAGAACTTGAGATAGCGGCCCTCGGGAAAGGCCATCAGCGCCGGATGATCGGGCGGCTGCCGGCGCTCTTCCAGGAGCTGCAGATCCGCGTGCGTCTTGCCGGCCGCCTCGCGGACGGCGCCGTAGAACTCTTCGGAAGTGACGCGCGCCGAGCAAGAAGCGGTGGCTAGAATTCCGCCCGGCGAAAGCACGTTCAATGCCGCGCGGTGCAGCGAAGCGTAGCCGTCGATGGCCGCCGGCACGGCCTTCTGCGTCTTCGCATACGCGGGCGGGTCGAGGACGATGAGGTCGTAGCGCGTCTTCTCTTCCTTGGCGCGCGAAAGAAAGTCGAGCACGTCGTCGGCGACGAAGCCGTGCTTCTCGACCGGCAGCCCGTTCAATTCGAAGTTCTTCTTGGCAAGCTCGATGGCCTTGCCGTCGCGATCCACCGAAGTGACCTCGCGCGCCCCGCCCAGCGCCGCGCTCACCGAGAAGCCGCCGGTATAGGAGAAGCAGTTCAGGGCGCGGCCGCGGCCCTTGGCGAAGCGCCGCAGCGAGAGCCGGTTCTCACGCTGATCGAGGAAGTAGCCCGTTTTCTGGCCATTGCGAACATCGACCGCGATGGACATGCCGTGCTCGCGGACGACGATGGGATCCGGCGGGTCCGCGCCCCAGATCACCTGGCCCTTGGCGGCGCCCGGAGAGTCCTCTTCATCCAACTCCTCGTCTTCGTTCTTCGACAGCCGCTCTTCGTCACGGCCGTAGATTCCCTCGAGCGCGATCTCGCCGCGCAGGGCATCGATGATGGCCGACCGCCACGGCGTCAGCCCCGCGCTGTAGAGCTTGATCACCGCGAACTTGCCGTAGAGATCGATGATGACGCCCGGCAGTCCGTCGCCCTCGCCGTGCACCAACCGCGCGCAGTTCGTCTCTTCCGAGAGGATGTACGCGCGCCGCATCGCCACCGCCTTCGCGATTCGCCTCCTCCAGAAGATGGGCCCGATGGCCTCGGCCGGGTCGCGCGTCAGCACGCGCACGCGCACGGCGCTGAGCGGATCGTAGTAACCGCGGGCGACGAACTTGCCGCGCTCGGTGATGTCCACCACATCGCCCGCGGCCAGCGACGAAGGGCCGCGTTCGATGGCGCGTCCGTACACCCACGGATGTCCGCCGCGAAGATGCTTCGCGAGATCTTTCAAGAGCTCCAGCTTGACGGGCTGCACTGCCAATCTCCTCACCGGGCAAGCAGGCCATCCCCGCGCCCCGGTCCTACCGTGTGTACCACCCCGCGCCTCGATGCGCGGCCTTCATCAGGAGCCGCACACATGCGTCGAATCGTCCTCGCTGCCATCGTCCTCGTCGCGCCGGCCGCCATGGCGGACAGCGAGCTCTCCCTGGTTCTGCAGGGAGGCGCCTCGCACTATCAACAGTCGCTCAGCGGCTCCAACTACGGTGTCGCGTACGGTGCGCGCCTGGGCCTCATGCCGCTCTCCTTCCTCGGCGTGGAGATCGGCTACCTGGGCACACGCAATGATCTGGCGGTGAGCAGCGACGGCAGCGTTCCGGCCGCCACGCTCTCCACCAACGAAGGCTACGCCGACCTGCGCGTCAACCTCTTCCCCAACGTCATCACGCCGTACATCTTCGGCGGCTACGGGCTCACCTGGGTGAGCGGCGCGGCGGCCGCGGGCATCGCCAACGATCACGTCAGCACCCTGCCCTTCGGCGGCGGACTCGAGGCGAACATCAGCAACTTCAAGATCGGCGCGCGCTTTCAGTACAACTACCTCTTCAACGACATCTTCGCCGGCACCAACGCCAGCGGCTCGCCCACCAACGCGGGCGTCGACAAGGGCGGCCACGCCGACTTCTGGGCGGCCACCATCGATGTCGGCTTCCGCTTCTTCTAGAAGCCGAAGCGAAGGAAGGCGGCCGGGAAGACGCTGCGACTTCCCGGGCCCGTGTCGAAGAACGGGATGAGCACCTGGACGCCGGCCAGGGCCCGCACGCCGTGGAGGCGGAAGGCTTCGAGCCCCGCCTCGAGCGACCCGCCCAGCCCGGCGTGATCGCTCATTCCCTGGTAGCCGATGCCGCCCCCGATGTACGGCGAGAGCTCGGTGGCGAAAGGGATCCAGGCGCCCGAGAGCATCGCGTAGCCGAGGCCGTCGCCGCCGCGAGAGAAGACCCCAGCCTGACCTTCGAGGCGGAAGAGCTCCGCTTCGTAGCCGTAGCCGATGGAGATGCCCACGGGCGACCCGCTGCCCGAACCGGCGTTGTAGAGCGGGACGGGCAAGCCGAGGAAGAAGAAGCGCTCGCCGGGCTTCTTCGCGAACGGCTTCGACTCCTGCGCGGTGACGGTGCGCATCTCGGCCGTATCGTCAGGATGCTTGCGCTCCACCACCGCCATGGCCAGCCGGCCCGCCACCACGTCGCACTCTTCGATGGTGGTCGCGGTGAGCGAGGCCGAAAAGACGGTGGCCAGCGTGCCCGCGTCCAGCTCTTCCAAGGTGAGCGGGATCTTGCTGCCCAGCCGGCCGGTGATGCGCAGCACGAAGATGCGCCGCGCATTCAGGGACTGCGCCAGTCCTTCGAGCGCGTCGTCGATGAGGTGCACGCCTTCGGTCGAGCTGTCCTGGGAGAGCGAGACCCCGCGCTGCCGCAGCGCCGAAGCCGTCACGCTGCGGATGGCGCGCACTTCGGGGCGAGCCAGCCCGCCGTCGTCGCCCAGCACCAGGATCGCGTCCTGCGCGAGCGCGGGAGTGGCGGCGAGCAATAAAGCCAGTGAGGCGATCTTCATCATGATCAGAGTCCCGCGCGCTCGCCCAGGCCACGGGCAAAGTTGCCGATGACCAGACCTTTGCGCGCCTTCTTCAGCCGAAGCAAAAGTTCGCGCATTCCCAAGCGTTCTCCGCCGGCCGAGTGCAGCCGGGCGATCTCGAAGTATTGATCGGGGTCGATGGCGAGGCTGCGCGCCTGCACCTGGTGGACGTGCTGCACCAACTCGCACAGTGCGTCTGCCTCGCCTTCCATGTCGGTCACGCCCGGGAAGGTGAGCAAGTTGATGGCCACGTACACGCCGCGTCGCCGGGCCAGCTTCACCGAGCGCAGCACGTCCTTCCAGCCGTAATTGATGGGCTGGTAGTAGGCCTCGTAGAGCTCGGCGTGCGCGCTGTTCAGGCTGATGCGGCAGGCGTCGAGCCCCGCGTCGATGAGCAGCCCCAGATTTTCGGGCAGCGAGCCGTTGGTGTTGATGTTGATGGAGCCGCGCGGAGTTGCAGCGCGCATGTCGCGGATGGCTTCGGCGATCTCCAGCGCGCGCGTGAGCGGCTCTCCCTCGCAGCCCTGGCCGAACGAGACCATGGTGCGCCCCGGCGCGTTCGACAGATGCTCGATGCCGATGGCCGCCATCTCGGGCGCGCCCGGCGCCCGCGCGAGCCGCTCGTGTGACGACGGCGGACCCTCTTCCGGCTGCTCCGAGATGCAGCCCACGCAGCGCGCGTTGCAGCCGCTCGAGGCCGGAATGGCGCCTTCGTCGCGCTCGTAGAAGGTGTTCTGGGCGGTGAAGCAGCGGTACTCCAGCGCGCACTTCGCCAGCTGTTTCAGCAGCGGATTGTCATCCCGTGCGAGGCGCGCTTTCACCAGCGCGGGCAGGTCCGGCGTCGAGTGCGTCGCGGGGTCCCAGTGCGTCCGCTTGTCGGTGTGGATGGCCCAGGCGACGTGGCACTCGAGCTCGTCGTCCCAGGCCGCGGCCGTGTAGGCCCACTGCGGAAGAATGGGCGCGATACCCAGCTTGCGAAACGCGGGCAATTCACTGCGCGTGAACCCCGGCGGCAGCACGGCGGCCACCGCCGAAGGCCGGACGATCTTCCGGCCCAGCTTCATCTCCGAGAGCTCGACGATGCGCCCCTGCGCGAGGTCGAACCCCAGCGGACGCCTGCCCGGCAGCACCGCCAACGACGCATGCGGCGGCAGCGGCTGGCCGGGCCCCAAAGGCAAAGCCGCCGAGAGCTTGTCGCGCACCAGCGCGAGCAGCTCCGGGTGCTCGAAGACATTTCCCATTTCGTCTGCGAAGAGAAGCTTTTGCATTGACCGTATGCACCTTGACGCGCGGAGGACTGCTGCTATCTTCCGCCGCCCTTTTCCGCAAGTTCAATGGAGTCCGCGATGATTATCGGCTGCCCCAAAGAGGTGAAGACTCGTGAGTACCGCGTGGGCCTCGTCCCCGGCGGCGTGGCGGCGCTGGTCGCCCGCGGCCACCAGGTCTTCATGGAGCGCGGCGCGGGCATCGGCAGCGGCATCCCCGACTCGGCTTACGACGCGGTGGGCGCGAAGTTCTTGGAGAAGGCCGCCGACGTCTGGGCCAAGGCCGACATGATCGTGAAGGTGAAGGAGCCTGTTCCCGCCGAGTTCGGCCTGATGAAGGAAGGCCAGACCATCTACACCTACTTCCACCTCGCCGCCGACAAGCCGCTGACCGAAGCGCTGATGAAGCGGAAGATCGCCGCGGTGGCCTACGAGACCATCCAGACGGACGACGGCCAGCTTCCCTTGTTGAAGCCGATGAGCGAGGTCGCGGGCCGCATGGCGGTGCAGGTCGGCGCGGCGCACTTGCAGAAGGAGCACGGCGGCAAGGGCGTGCTGCTCTCGGGAGTCCCCGGCGTGCGGCGCGGCAAGGTGGTGATTCTAGGCGGCGGCGTGGTGGGCACCAACAGCGCCAAGCTCGCCTCGGGCATGGGCGCGGACGTGGTGGTGCTGGACGTCAACATCAAGCAGCTGGCCTACCTGGACGACATCTTCGGCTCGCGCATCAGCCCCATCTACTCGGACCCGGCGCAGATCCAGAAGTACGTCCGCGAGGCAGACCTGGTCATCGGCGGCGTGCTCATCCCCGGCGCCAAGGCCCCCAAGCTCGTGAGCGAGAAGCTGATCAGCGAGATGCAGCCGGGCTCAGTGGTCGTGGACGTCGCGGTCGACCAGGGCGGCTGCATCGAGACCTGCCACCCGACCACGCACGACAACCCCACGTATCTGGTGCACGGCGTAGTCCACTACTGCGTCGCCAACATGCCCGGCGCGGTGGCCCAGACCAGCACCTACGCGCTGACCAACGCCACCATCGGCTACGGCCTGCGCCTCGCCAACCAGGGCGTCGTCGAGGCGGTGAAAGACCGCGCGCTTGCCCTGGGCGTCAACACCTTCAATGGCCACTGCACCTACAAAGCCGTCGCCGACGCTCTCGACCTTCCCTTCACGCCGCTGGACAAAGCCCTCGCGTCGAAGGCCTGAGGTGAAGCGCGCCGCGGTCCTGCTGCTCCTGCTCGGGTGCGACGAGACTTTGGCCCAGCTTCCGCCCACCGTATCGGACTGGGCGGTCTCGATCTACGCGGGAGACATCACCTACGTCGAAGCGGCCGTCTTCGGCGACGAGCTGAAGCTGATCAAGGCGGTCCCGGTGAGACCCCTGAGAACACTTGCTTTTTCCGCTCAGGGTGGACGGGGTGCAGGCGAGCGCCTGGAAAATCGGAATACCCGGGGGTCCCCCCTGGTTTCCACCACGTACCAAGCAAGTTAGATTGGACGTAGGGCGCTACACACCTACGCACGCGGGAGAGGGATGCTGGACTTCAAGCACACCGAAAGATCGCGGCGCGAATTCGAGAGCTTGTCCCTCGATCACCTGGACGCGCTCTATTCGGCCGGCCTGCGCCTCACCAAGAACGAGCGCGACGCCGAAGACCTGGTCCAGGACACCTTCCTGCGCGCGTTCCGCTTCTTCGACAAGTTCGAGCGCGGCACCAACATGAAGGCGTGGTTGTTCAAGATTTTGACCAACACCTTCATCAACAAGTACCGCCGCCGCGTGAAGGAGCGCACCGTCGTCGAGGGCGCCGCGCGCGAGTCCGGCAACGAGCGGTTCGTCACCCACGAGCCCACCGAGTCCAGCGCGGACCCAGAGCAGTACTTCTTCGACAAGCTGTTGAGCGACGACGTCATCCGCAGCATCGATTTACTGCCCATCGACTTCCGTCTGGTCGTGATCCTCGCCGACCTGCAGGAGTTCTCCTACAAGGAGATCGCTGAAATCCTCGATTGCCCGGTGGGCACGGTGATGTCGCGGCTCTACCGCGGCCGCAAGCTCCTGCAGCGCAATCTCCTTGGCTACGCCGTCGAGCAAGGAGTGGTGCACGGCAAGGTGGCCATGGAGATGGCCGCGCAGAGCGAAGACGCGGAAGTCATCGAGCTGAAGAGGCGTGCCTAACCAATGACGCAAGAGTGCCGCCAGCTGGAAGAGACGTTCCTGCACGCCTACGCCGACGGCGAGTTCGGCGCCGAAGAGACCGCCGAGGTCCAGGCGCACCTCTCGGGCTGCGCTGCCTGCACGCATGCCATCCGCATCCATCAAGGCTACAAGGCGGCCATGGCGCGCACCGCTCGCGAGGCTCCGCGCGCGCTGCAAAACATGGTCGCGGCGGCGCTGGCCGAAGAAGCTCCCGACAGCCGCTGGACCACCGCCTTCCGCGATCCGCGCGGCATCGCCTTGACCGCCGCTTGCGTGGGCGCCGCGGCCTGGTTTCTGGCCGGCGGCATGCAGCATCCGGTGCTCTCGCGCTCCGGCTCGCAGCTGGCTGACACGGCCGCGGCCATGCACGCGCAGGCCCTGCCTTTCGACTTCTCCGCCCCCGACGAGGCGTCGACGCAGCGCTGGCTCTCGTCGAAGCTCGACTTCGGCGTGCAGATCCCCCGCTTCGCGCAAGGCACCCGCGTGCAGGGCGTGCGGCTGGGACAGTTCCGCGCCCACCAGGCGGCCATGGTGAGCTACGCCATCACCAGCGACGGCCGCCGCGTCTCGTTGCTGGTCGTGGACGACCCCGATCCGCAGCTGGACGGCACTGCCCGGCAGATCGCCAACCGGCAGGTCTTCATCACGCAGGCCCACGGCTACAACATCGTGCAGTGGCGGAACGACGAGGTGGTCTACCAGCTCGTCTCCGACCTCAGCGAGCGCGATGTGTTGGCTTTGGTGCAGTCGGCCGAACAGCATTGAGCTGAGCGGGCGTATACCCTCGCCTACACTGCGGAAATCTCGTGCAGTTTCGTTGACACTTCTCGTCCCGCGCCCGTAAGCTTTTGCCGGTTTTGAACCCCATTTCCCGGGCTTAAGCGTGTCCAAGAAGATCCTCCTCATCGATTCAGACGAAGCCTTCGCGCAGACTCTTTCGCACGCCATCGCTTCGCGCGGCTTCGCGCCCACGCTGGCGACGAACAGCGAGCAGGGCATGTCGATGGCGAAGCAGGAGAGCCCGGACCTGATCGTCGTCTGCGTCGAGGCCCAGCCGACCAACGGCTACATGCTCTGCACGCGCCTGAAGAAGGACGATCAGCTCAAGGGCATTCCGGTCATCCTCACCAGCGCCAACGCCACCGTCGACAGCTTCGAGAAGCACAAGAAGCTCAAGACGCGCGCGGAAGAGTATTTGATCAAGCCGTTCGAGCCCATCGTCATGCTGGAGAAGGCCTCGCAGCTCCTGGGCATACAGCTACCCGCCGAGATGGCGCAGGACGAAGAGATCGTCTCGATGGACGACGAGCCGCTGGGCCTGGGCGACCTGGTGCCCGGCGAGGACGAGCCCATCTCGCTATCGGAAGCAGACGTCGCCGAGGCGCATGGCGGCGTCGCGGAAGAGCCGCTGGTGGTCGAGGAAGTCGAAGAGGTCCAGGAGCTGTCGGAAGAGCCCGCGCAGGGCGACGACGACCTGGAGATGTTCGACAAGGCGTTCGATTCGCTGGAAGCCCCGTCCGCTCCCGCCGCCGGCGAGGACGACACCCGCCGCTTCGGCGACCTGTCCGTGGTGCCCGACGAGGCTCCTGCCGAGGCGTCGCAAGAGACGCTCGATCTGCTCGAGGACGCGCACGTTCCGCCCACCGATCTGTCCGCGCCCGACGACTCGGACGTGCTCCACGGCCTGGAGGAGCAGCCGTCCATGGAGAGCGCCGCCGTCTCGGCCGACGACGAAGTGCGCGCGCATCTGGAAGGCCGCGTCGCCGAGCTGGAGCATGCGCTGGCGGAGCGCGACGCCGAGCTTGTGCAGGCCAAGAAGGGCGCGGGCTCGACTTCATCCGCCGAGCTGCTCAAGCTGAAAGAAGCCAAGAACCGCAACGACAAGGAAGTGCTGCGGCTCAAGGAAGAGCTCAACGCCAAGGACAAAGAGCTGGTCGAGATCCAGGAGCGCGAGACCGCGCTCGAGGGTCAGGCGCAGCAGCTCAAGGACGACGCGGCCAAGCGCGAGGCGGCCGCCAAGGCGCTGCAGCAGCGGGCCGACGCGCTGGCGGCGGCGGCGAAGAAGTTCGAGCGCGAGCTCCTGGCCGCGCGCGAAGAGGCGAAGAAGGCCGCGATCGCGCAGGGCAAGGCGGCCGAGCTGTCTGCCGCGCACGACGAGCTTCGCAAGAAGCATGAGACCGTCTCGTCCGAGGCGAAGAAGCAGCAGGAGCGCGCCGGGCAGCTGGAGACCGAGCTCGCGGGCGCGCGAGAGATGCACGCCGACGAGCTCGCCACCGCGCAGTCCGCCGCCTCGAAGGTCTCGGAGGAGCTGGACAAGCACAAGAGCGACCTGGGCGCCGCGCGCGGCGAGGCCGAGAAGCACAAGGCCGACCTGGCCGCCGCCCAGAGCGCGCACGACGACACCCGCACGGAGCTCGAGGGCGCGCACCACGAGAGCGAAGGCCTGCGCACCGAGCTGGAGACGCTGCGCACCGACGCCACCGCGCTGACCGGCGAGAAGGACCTGATCTCGGAGGAGCGCGACGAGCTGAAGAAGCAGCTCGAAGAGGCGCAGGCCCAGGCGGCCACCAACGAGGACCGCGCGGTCAAGGCGTACCAGAAGATCAAGAACGACGAGAAGCTGCGCGAGAAGACCCGCAAGGCTCTCCAGATCGCGCTGCAGCTGCTCGAGGACGACGCCGAAGACGCCGACGTCACCGCAGAAAAGAAGTCCGCCTAGCTACTCGGAGCCGCCTTTTTTCTCGACGAGGCGCTTCGCGGCCGTGGCCAATCCCTGCGGAACGTTCTTGTTCTTGGCAATGGCTTTGACTTCCGCCATGCGCAGCGTGGAGAGGAAGCGCATGGTGACCCCGACCGGCACCTTGGGGTTGTTCATCAGGTTGATCTTGATCTGGTAGTTCTTCATCAACTGGCGGTTGTTGTAGATGTACGAGAGCACTTCGTTGGGGGCGGTCCGGCTCAGCGCCACCTTGCCGATCTCGCCCTCGGTCATGCGCGGGCTCTGGATCACCGCCAGCTGCACCAGCTTGTTCGGGTCTCGCAGCAGGATGGTGCGGACCTCGCGGTTGCCCTTTTTATTGGCCCACTCGATCTTCTTTGCCACGCCCAGCTTCATCATCTGCTGGGTGATCGACGTGCGCTTCAGCTCCAGCGCCGGGTCCTGCTCTTCGTGCCTCGCAAGCTCGGCGCCGTCGGCGGCGGTCGCGCCCATGGCCTCGAGCGCGGACTCTGCTTCGGCCTGATCGAGCTCCTGCTGCGCGGCCACCTGCATGGCCAGCTCTTCGTCGCCCTCGCTTCCGCCGTGGATGCGCCGGCGCGCGTCGCGGTACGCCGGCAGATCTTCCAGCGAGAGGGCCGAACGGACGCAGAAGTCGCAGACGTTGTCGACCGTGGACGCGCGCGCCATGGGGTTCGCGGCCAGCGCGCGGACGATGTCCGGATGGCGCAGGAGGCGCAGCTGGTTCTGGGCGATGATCTCCAGGATCTTGTCGTCCGCGGCCTCGGCGATGCTCTGGACGGTGGCGTCCGAGGTGGCCTGGTTGAGGACGAGCATCTCCAGGTACTCGTCCTTGCCGGTCAGGCGGGCGGCGAACGAGTCGAGGACCGGAGCTTCCAGCGTCTCGTCGCGCAGCGCCACCGAGAGGATGCGATCGGGCAGGCCGTCCAGACTCTTCGAGGCCGCCTCGCGCACCTTCTCGTCGGCGTCGAACGTGAGCATGAAGAGCGCGGTGCACATCTCCTTCGGCGCCATCGGCACCAAGGCCTTGGCGCCCATCATGCGCAGCGGGATGGGCGCCTTGGGGTCGACGTGCTTCTGGAAGTTGCCCGGCAGCGCGTCGAGCGGCAGCGGGCTCTTGGGCGGCTCCGCGGCTGCGGCAGGTGCTTCTGGCGGCGGGGCGCCGGCCGGGGCAACGGCCTCCGGAATGACTTCGCTCATGCCCTGAATTGTAACAGCTTGCGGGCCTCAGCGGGCCAGCGGGTCCGTGTGCTTGAAGAGCCGCCAGCTCAGCTTGCCCAGCCACCTGTTCAAGAAGAATTCGCGCGGCAACCAGGGCAGCGGCGGCGGACGGCGCAGGCCCAGCGCGGCAAACTCCTGCCCCAGCCGCGGGTCGTCGGGTGACAGCTCCATGGCCTTGCGCAGCGCCCGCACCGCCTGCTCCTTGTTGCGGGTCACCACCAGCGCGCGCGCCAGGTTCACCAGCGCCTCGGAGGTGATCGTGCGCCGCACCGCCTCCTCGCAGAAGCGGATGCCGCGCTGCCTGTCGCCCTCCACCAGCACCAGCGTCAGGCCAAAGTTCGAGAGCACGCGCGGGTCGTTGAGGTTGCGGCGCCAGGCTTTGGTGAAGACCGCGTGGGCCGCCTTGGCATCGCTGTCGAGCAGCGCCCTGCCCTCGTCGATGATGCGGTCGATCTCGCCCCGGTGGATGACGAGCGCGGCCAGCGGCGGCGGCGGCGCGCCCGGATTCGTCGGCGGCTGCTGCGACGTCTGCGCCCGCGGCGAGACCCTGATGGACGCGCGCAGGGCGTCCAGCTCCGCGGGCGAGGCCCCGCGCGGTAGATCGCGATCGTCGTCATTCTCCGGAATCATCGCTCGCCCGCGTTTCGCTGGTAGATGACGCGCAGCCCGTCGAGCGTGAGCTGGTCATCCACGACCTCGATCTCCTTCGACACATTTCCAATCAAAGGTGCGAGCCCGCCGGTGGCGATCACCTTCACCGGGAAGCCCAGCTCGGCCTTCATCCGCGCGCAGATGCCGTCGACGAGGCCGACGTAACCGAAGACGAGCCCGCTCTGCATCGAGGCCACCGTGTTGCGGCCCACCACCTGCGACGGCTTCTCGAACGCCACGCGCGGCAGCTTGCTCGCCCGGTGGAAGAGAGCTTCCATTGAAATGGCGATCCCCGGTGAAATGGCGCCCCCCAGATATTCACCTTTGGGAGTCACCGCGTCGAAGGTGGTGGCGGTGCCGAAGTCGACGATGATCAAACCCTGCGGCCACTTTTCGTAGGCGGCCACCGCGTTGACGATGCGATCGGCCCCGACCTCGCGCGGGTTGTCGTACAGCACCGGCATGCCTGTCTTGACACCCGGTCCGACGAAGAGCGGACGTTTTCCGAAGAAGCGCTTCGACATCTGCTCCAGCGGAAAAGCCATCGGCGGCACGACGCTGGAGACGATGACGTCGTGCACGTCGCCAATTTTCAATCCGGCGAAGTCGAAGAGCGATTTGATCTGCAGCCCGTACTCGTCACCTGTTCGATCCTTTTCCGTCTGCACGCGAAACGAATCGCGCAGCGTAGGTTTCGCACCGGTCAGGTCGTAGACGCCCAGGACGGTGTTGGTGTTGCCGACGTCGATGGCGAGAAGCATCGCCCCTAGTATCAGGAGCTTCTCTCAGGCGCGTCAATCTTCCTGCCACCTACATCTGCCGTAAATGCTCGATGTCGGCGGCCACCACACGTTGGACCACGCCGCTGGAATCGCGCACCAGGAGCGCGCCGTCATCGTCGAGATCGAGGGCTTCTCCCTCGAAGGAGCCGGTCTCGGCCTCGACGCGGACCTGCCTGCCCAGGGTGCCCGAGAGCTCTCGCCAGCGCTCGCGAACGGCGTCGAAGCCTTCGGTCTCGTGCAGGCTCAGCCACTCTTCGAGGTGCTCGAGCAGGCTGGCGCAGACGACCGGGCGCGGCGTGCGGGTGCCGGTCTCGATCAGCAGGCTGGTGGCGCGGATCTCTTCCGGAAGGTCGCTGGCGGTGAGCCCGACGTTGAAGCCGATGCCGAGGATGGCGTGGCGGATGCGATCGCTCTCCGCCCGCAGCTCGGTCAAGAGGCCGCAGAGCTTGTTGCCGTCGCACTCCAGATCGTTGGGCCACTTGATGCGCGCATTCACGGCGCCCAGCTCGCGCGCCGCTTCGCAGATGGCCACGGCGGCCACCAGCGTCAGCTCCGGCGCGCGCTGCGGCGGAAGCGCCGGCCGGAGGATGACGCTCATGGTGATCCCCAGGCCTTTGGGCGCGAGCCAGCTGCGGCCTTTGCGTCCGCGCCCCTTGGTCTGCTCCTCGGCGATGACCACCTCGCCGTGCAGCGCGCCCGCCTCGGCCAGGAGGTGGGCTTCGTCGTTGGTCGACGAGAGCCCGGCGTAGGCGTGGATGCGGCGGCCCATCTCGCCGCTGGCCAGCAGCGGCGCGATCTGCGCCTCGCTCAAGCCGTCGGGGATCTCGCCCAGCCGGTACCCGCGCGCGCCGCTGGATTCGATGACGTAGCCGCGCGTGCGCAGCGAGTCGATGCGCTTGAGCAGCTCTGCCCGCGGCACGTCGAGCTTGTCGCAGATGACCTGGCCGCTGACGAAGTCGCCCGCGAACTCGATGAGCAGACCCAGGACGATGGCGTCCTGGTTCAGGTCGGTCCAATGCCCCCCGACATTCGCGAGGGGTTTGAGCACGGCTACTTGCCCTCCACGAGCAAGCTCAAGTCGACTGCCGGGGCGGAGTGCGTGAGCGCGCCCACCGAGACGAAGTTCACGCCCGTCGCCCCGACGCGCGGCAGGCGCTCCAAGGTCATGCCGCCGCTCGCCTCCAGCGGCACGCGGCCCGCCACCTGCTTGACCGCGTTGCGCAGCTCTTGATCGCCCAGGTTGTCGAGCAGCAGCATCTGCGCGCCGGCCTTCAAGGCATCTTCGATCTGCTCTGGCGTGCTCACTTCCGCTTCGACGATGAGCAGCGGGTGCGCGTGGGCTCGCGCCCGCCGGACTGCTTCGCCGACGCTGCCGGCCGCGGCTGCGTGGTTGTCCTTGACCAAGATGCCGTCGAAGAGCGCGCCGCGATGGTTGTGGCCGCCGCCGGCGCGGACCGCGGCCTTCTCCAGCGCGCGAAGACCCGGCGTGGTCTTGCGGGTGTCGATCAGGCGCGTCCTGGTGCCTTCGAGCGCCTTCGCGTAGCGCGCCGTGAGCGTGGCGACGCCGCACAGGCGCTGGAGGAAATTCAAAGCCGTTCGCTCGGCAGTCATGATCGCGCGCAGGTGGCCGCGGACGCGCAGCACGCCTTCGCCCGGGTCGGCCGCGTCGCCTTCGCCCTTGAGCGGCTCGAGCGCGCAGCCGGGATCGAGCGCGCGAAACACCCGCGCCGCCGCCGCGACGCCCGAGACGACGAGCGGTTCTTTGGCGAAGAGGAGCCCGGCCCCCATGGCGTCGGCGGCGATGCAGGCCTCCGCCGTGCGGTCGCCCGGACCTACGTCCTCGTCGAGGGCGAGCGCGATGAGGCGGCCGACGGCGTCGTCGGGCCGCCCCAGGTCGAGCGCGTCAGCCACGGCCGCCACCTACGCGACCGCGCGACGAGCGTCTCCAAGAAGCAGGCAAAACTTACTTCTTGCCCTTGCGCGCCGGCTTCTTGGCCTTGCCCTTGGGGGCTGCCTTCTTGGCGGCGGCCTTCTTTGCCGGAGCCGCTTTCTTGGCAGCCACCTTCTTGGCCGGCTTGGTGGCCTTCTTCGCCGCGGACTTCGCCGCCTTCTTGGCCGGCGCGGCCTTCTTCACGGCCTTCTTCGCCGCGGGCTTTGCAGCCTTCTTGGCTGGCGCGGCCTTCTTGACGGCCTTGGCGGGAGCAGCCTTCTTCGCCGGAGCAGCCTTCGCGGGCGCAGCCTTGGCCGGTGCGGCCTTGACGGGTGCGGCCTTGACGGGTGCGGCCTTGGCGGGAGCGGCCTTCACGGCCGGAGCCGGCTTGGCCTTCGGCGCCGCAGGCTTCTTCGCCTTCGGCTTGGCAGGCGCCTTCTCCGCGGGCTCAGCCTCGTCGTCCGAGCCCATCAGGCCTCGGGCGATCGACTTGACCTTGGCGACGGCGCGGGCGGCGATGCCCTCGTCCCCCGCCTCGGCCGGCGCGGCCTCCCCGGCATCGGACGGCATCTCGTCGCCCGCCGCCGCGGCAGGAGGCGTCTCCGCCGGAGCGGTCTCCGCCGGCGTGCCCTGTGCGGGCCCGCCGTGAGTGCCCATCTGATCGAGGCTGCGGTGCTGCTGCTCCGCCGGGGCGCTGCTGTCAGCCTGCGGCTGCTGCGGGTTTTTTTCTTCCATGCCTGCCTCCACGCTGGTGACGCGCGCCAGATGGCGCGAAAGTTTCTCTCGTTTGGCGCCGAGCTCTTCCGACCGTGCCCGGTCCTTCTCGACGACTTCCTTGGGCGCCCGCGCGACGAAGCCTTCGTTGCCCAGCCGCTTTTCCAAGCCGGCCAGCTCGTCCGCGATGCGCTGCAATTCCTTCTCGACGCGAACCTTCTCCGCGCCAAAATCGATCAGTCCCGCGAGGGGCAGGTGCACCTCCACCTCGGGCTCGACGTGCACCGCCGCGTTGGGCGGCCGCGCGCTGTCCATGCCGCGCAGCGTGACCTCGCTGGCGTTGGCCAGGTGCTGGAACGCGCGCTCGTGGCGGCGAAAGAGCATCTCGTCGCGGGCGAAGAGGACCAGCGGCACGCGCTGGTTGGGCGGCAGGTTCACCTCGCCCCGCACCGACCGGGCGCCGTCGATGGCGCGGGCCAGCACGTCCATCTCGCGCTCGGCCTGCGCGTCCAGCAGCTCTGCATTGGCCGGCGGAAATGGCGCCAGCATGATGGAGTCGCCGGTGCGGTTGGGCAGCCGCTGCCAGATCTCCTCCGTCACGAACGGCATGAACGGGTGCAGGAGCCGCAGCGCGCCCTCGAGCGCGGTCATGAGCGATGTCTGCGCGCCCGCGCGTTCGGCCGCGGACTTGTCGCCGTAGAGCGCCGGCTTCGACAGCTCGATGGCCCAATCGCACAGCTCGTTCCAGATGAACTTGTAGATGCCGTTGGCGGCGTCGCTCAGGCGGAACTCTTCCAGCGCCAGCCGCGTCTCGTCTGCGCAGCGCTGGTAGCGGCTCAAGATCCAGCGGTCGTAGAGGGTGGCCGGGGGCGCCTTGGCGTCGTAGCCGTCGGCGTTCATCAGCACGAAGCGGGCGGCGTTCCAGATCTTGTTGGCGAAGGCGCGGTAGCCGCCCACGCGATCGACGCTCAGCTTGATGTCGCGGCCCTGCCCGGCCATGGATGCGAGCGTGAAGCGCAGCGCATCTGCCCCGTGCTTGGCCGTGAGGTCCAGCGGGTCGATGACGTTGCCCTTCGTCTTCGACATCTTCTCGCCCTTCTCGTCGCGCACCATCGCGTGCAAGAAGACCGTGTCGAACGGCACCTTCCCCAGGAAGTGCAGGCCCATCATGGCCATGCGCGCTACCCAGAAGAAGAGGATGTCGAAGCCCGTCTCCATGACGGAGTTGGGATAGAACGTTTGTAGAGCAGGTGTATTTTCCGGCCAACCGAAAGTCGAGAACGGCCAGAGCCCCGACGAGAACCAGGTGTCGAGCACGTCCGGGTCCTGCTTGAGCTCCGTCATGTCGCACTGGCTGCACTTCGCGGGCTGCTCGCGCGCGACGTTCTCGTGGCCGTGCGCGCAGTACCACGCCGGGATCTGATGGCCCCACCAGAGCTGGCGCGAGACGCACCAGTCGTGGATGTTGGTCATCCAGCGCAGGAATTCGGCCCGCCAGTTCTCGGGCACGAACCTCATGTCGTCGACGTGCTCGATGACGTCCTTGGCCAGCGGCTGCGTCTTGACGAACCACTGCTTGCTCAAGAGCGGCTCGACCACCGTGCCGCAGCGCTGGCACTTGCCCAGCGCCATCACGTGCGCTTCCGTGCCGCGCTCGAGCCCAAGCTCGGCCAGCCGGGCCTTCAGCGGCACGCGGACCTTGATGCGGTCCTGACCCTCGAACGGGCCCGCGACGGAGTTCAGCGTACCGTCGAGGTTCAAGATGTTGAGCAGCGGAAGCCCCGCGCGCTTGCCGGCCTCGAAGTCGTCGAACGAGTGCGCCGGCGTGACCTTCACCGCGCCGGTGCCGAACTTCGGATCGACCAGCTCGCCATCGGCGATGATGGGGAACTCGCGCCCGGTGATGGGGTGGCGGACGTTCTTGCCGATCATCGACTGATAGCGCGGATCGTCCGGGTGGACGGCGATGGCCGTGTCGCCCAGCATGGTCTCGACGCGGGTGGTGGCGACGACGATTTCTCCCGAGCCGTCGGCCAGCGGATAGGCGAACTTGTAGAGCTCGGTCTTGAAGCCCTCTTCGTGATCGACTTCCAGATCCGACAGCGCCGTGCCGTCCTTCACGCACCAGTTGATCAGCCGCTCGGCCCGGTAGAGCAGACCTTCCTCGTGCAGCCGGACGAAGGCCTCGCGCACGGCGCGCGAGGATTGCGCGTCCATGGTGAAGCGCTCGCGCTCCCAGTCGAGCGAGGCCCCCAGCGCGCGATGCTGCTCAGCGATGCGGTTGCCGCTCTTTTCCTTCCACGCCCAGACGCGCTTCAAGAACTCTTCGCGGCCCAGGTCGTGGCGCGACTTCTTCTCGGTCTTCTGCAGATCGCGCTCGACCACCATTTGCGTGGCGATGCCTGCGTGATCGATGCCCGGCATCCAGCAGGCGTTGAAGCCGCTCATGCGCTTCCAGCGGATGAGCACGTCCTGCATGGTGGCGGTGAGCGCGTGGCCCAGGTGCAGCGAGCCGGTGACGTTGGGCGGCGGCAAGACGATGGAGAACGCGGGCTTGTCGCTCGTGTCCTGCGCGTGGAAGTACCCGCGCTCTTCCCACCATTTTGCCCA
>DATBAA010000509.1:0-3863 GCA_036271755.1 Myxococcales bacterium
CTTGGTGAGCCGCTCGTTGCCCTTCGCCAGCTCTTGCGCGTGCGCGTGGATGCTCTTGTCGCGGTCGGCCAGCGTCGCGGCCATCGATTGAAACGCGACCGCCAGGTCCTTCACCTCGTCGTCGATGCCGCCCGAATCGACCGTCACGATGTGTCCTTGCTCGAGCTGGCGGACGTTGTTCAAGAGCCCCATCAGACGCTTGAGCAGGAGCTTGCGCAGCAGCAGCACGAAGAGACCGCACAGGCCGGCGGAGAGCAGCGAGACGAAGAGCGCGATGCGCCACACCAGCGCCGAATATTGGGCGTTGTCGTCGGCCAGCGAGACGGCCAGCGACGCGCGTCCGACGGTGTGGCCAGCGGGGTCGCGGATGGCGGCGGTGATGCGCACGCGGTCGGCTAGATGCTCGATGCCCGGCGCGGGGGCGGGCGTCTGCTTGTTGCAGCGTTCGATCGATTCCAGACAGCGCTGGACGCCGGAGCGCGCGGCTTGCTTCCAGACCGAGGCCTCGACGATCTCCTGGTTGGAGCTGAGGTGCCCCATGGCCTCGCGGATGCCGTCGGCGTCGTCGAACACCACCGGCGCGCTCAATGAGCCGGCCCAGAGGTTGAGCAGGGCCTGCGCGGCGCTGGTCTTGGCGCCGATGCGGGCTTCGCGCTCGCGGCGGGCGACGCCGACGGCGCCCGAGATGAAGGTGCCGGCGATGAGTCCGCAGATGACCATCGAGATGCGCGCGGCTACGGGAATGGCTCTGGCTTTCATGGTGAAAATCTCCACTGCAAACCGGCGAAGGCGGTCAGGCGCACGTTGGGCGCGAGCTCCGCCGGCGGCCGCGTCGAGGCATCTGGGTCCTGGCCCTGGTTGGGCCCGGCGACGTAAGGCGAGACCGAGCCGGTATTGAAATCAAGCCCGGCGCGATAGTCCAAGTTGCGCAGCAGCGGGCCGCTGAAGGTGAGCTTCAGCTGCGCCGCGGCCGGTGCGCGGGGAGTGACGGGAAAGTTGCCGTCGAAGGCGCGGTCGGCCGGGCGCGAGCCCACGGCAGAGACGGCGAACGACGCGGCGTGGCCACCCGGGAGCGCGAGCGAGACCCAGGCATTGCCGAAGATCTGCGGCGCCACCGACAGCTCCAGGTGCTGGCCGTCGCGGCTGTGCGCGGCGGTCGCGGTCATGCCCATTGAAAATGGCTCCAGCGTCGTCGAGGCGGCCACTTCCAGGCCGTAGTTCTCGATGCTCGAGACGTTCTGGTATTGCCGATCTCCATTCTCGAGCACGACTTGCTGGATGAGATCGCGCCACCACGAGCGGAAGACGCCGGCCAGGAAGTGCGTGCGGCCGTGGCGCTGCTCCAGCGAAGCTTCCACCGAGTAGTTGCGCTCGGGCTTGAGGTCTGGAGACGCGAGCAGGCCTTGCTCTTGCGAATAGGCCTCGTACACCGACGGAACGCGATAACCGGCCGAATAGATCAGCTTGGCGGTGCCGCCCTTCCACAGATCGACCACGGCCGCGGCGCGGGGCGAGAGGTTGTTGCCGCCGCGCGAATCGTCGTCGAAGCGGACGCCCAGGTTCAAGTGCAGGAAGCGCACCGGCGACGCGCGCTGCTGCAGCCAGGCGCTCAACACCTGCTCGTCGTGGATGTGGAACGGTGAGCTGCCCGCGTCTTCTCCGGTGTCGAAGTTGGTGAGGATGTTCTGGTCGCCCACCCGCCGCAGCCGCACCTCCGCGCCCACCAGCGTGGTGAGCGTGCCGCTGCCCGTCCAATCGTAGTTGCCCTGCAGCTCGAGGCCGCCCCAGTTGGCCTTGCCGACGCTGCCGTTCAAGCAGCGCGCGACCTCGCCGCAGACCGGCGGGTCCGAGCTGATGTCCTGGCTGTAGTAGCGATAGATGTCGCCGTAGAGGTGCACCGTCGTCGATAGCCGCGTCGTGAGTTGCCGCTGCCAGCGCGCGTCCAGCTGCAGCCAGCGGTCGCGCTCGAAGCTGTTCGGGTCGTCGAAGTCCGTGGTGCTGTTGCTCCAGGCGTTCTGATACGGCGTCGAGCGCTTGTAGCTGGCGAGGTGAAAGCTGAAGGAGAAGTCGCCGAGGTCGAGCTTTGCGTAGAGCGCCGGGACGCTGGTTGCGTAGCTGGCGCGGCCGCCCCAGACCGACGGCGACTGGCTGCGCGGGCCGTAATCGTGCGCAACTCCGTCGCTGACCGATTGCGGACCGAACAAGAAGCTGGGACCAGACTGCGAATAGGTCTCTGCATTGGCAACGAAAGAGGCTTTGGTTCCAAACAGCGTGAACTCACTCGCCCAGCCAATTCCAAAGCGGCCGGAAGCGCCCGGGTGGGCGAAGCCTTCGGCGGTGATGGCGCCGTCCAAGCCCTGCGCCGGCGAGAGGCTGCCTTCGGCCACCAGCATGAGCCCGGGCCTGTCGCTCGCCTTGCGGGTGACGATGTTGATGATGCCCAGCATGGCGTTGCCGCCGTAGAGGACCGAGCCGGGTCCGACGATCAATTCGATGTGATCGATGGCCTCCAGAGGCAACGCCAGGCCTTGCTCGAAGTAAGCCGTTCCGTCCCACTGCTCGTTCATCGAGTGGCCGTCGATGCGCACCAGCACGTGGTTGCCGTAGTCACCGCTCAGGAGCACGCCGCGCGAACCCAGCTCGACCGAGTGCAGCGGGTTCTGCACGTTCATTCCCAGCGACAAGAAGTTGATGGCCTCGTCCAGCGAGCGCAGTCCCAAGATGCGGAGCTGCTCGGCGCTGACCACGGTGACGGTGGCCGGCGCGTCGCTGACGGACTCCTGGCTGTTCGAAGCGCCGGAGACGACGGACGCGTCGAGCAGGCCTTCCAGATCGCTCGTGTCCGGTGGAGGTGCCAGGGCGAGGAGAAGGAGCGCGAGGATCATTGGTCCACCACCTTCGACAGGTGGAGCAGGGCCGCCTGGAAGTTGACGTGCTGCTTTTTCGCTTGCTGCAGGTGCACCAGGATGCGCGGCTTTCCCGAGACGAGATCGAACCCCACGCAGATGCCGCCGCGCACCGCCGCGCTCTCGGCGGTCATGGTCAAGATGTCCTCGCCCTCGAGGCTCGCGGCCAGCGCGGGTGCGTCGTCGCTGAAGCCGGTGGCCAGATAGAGAATGGCCGGCCGCCGCGCTTTGATCTCCTGCACCAGCTCGCCGGCGGAGCCCGCTTCGAGCTGCTCCACCTGCAGCGGCAGACCGGCCATCTGCGGTTCGCTCTTGAGCGCTTCGGCGACCTCCGCGGCGACCTGCCGCGAGCCGGCGTCGCCGCGGCGGACGGCCACCAAGAGCAGCACCTTCGAGCGCGCGCGGGCAGCCAGGGAGCGGTCGAACGGGGCCACGCGGGCGATGAGGCTGGCCTGCAGCCGCGGCGGAACGGCGGCGTCGCTCGCGAAGATCGCGCGGGAGAAGAACGCCACCAGGAGCAGTGCGGCGCGGCCGGAGTTGGTACGCCGTGTCTGCACTATCCCCACCCGAGGAGCTGCTTGGATACGGGCGTATTCAGCAATCCACGAGCCACCCAGGCGGCAGAGCGAGCGCCAGCTGCTGGGAAGTCAGAGCGTCAAAACCGCCGTCAGCGCGCTGACAGGCGATTGGGTGGGGCGTTTGGCGGAAATGCCGGGGAATGGCAATGTTTCACCCGAAAGGGGTTCCTTCGTATGAAAGCAATCTTTCTGGCAGGCATGCTCCTGGCGCTGCCCGCGCTCGCGGAGGAGACCACCACCGACAAGGTGAAGTCGGCCACCAACAAGGGCATCGACAAGACCAGCGACGGCCTGCAGAAGGCGCGCGTGAAGACGCAGGCGGGGGCGAAGAAGGCGCTCGACAAGACCAGCGAGGCGCTGAACAAGCTGAGCAAGAAGA
>DATBAA010000510.1:0-3245 GCA_036271755.1 Myxococcales bacterium
CTCCCGCGACGGTGTCGGTGGTGTCGCGGACGGCGAGGCCCTTGAAGAGCCTGGTCAGCGCGGGCTTGCTGACGACGCTCATGAGGTTGAGCGGACCGGCGGACTGGGCGCTGAAGACGAGGCTGAGGGCGAGGAGCATCATTGGGCGGCGGCTCGTTGCAGGCGATCGCGGACGGCGTCCCACTCCGGTGTCTCGGGGACCTCTTCGATGACGATGGCCGCGCACGCAGCGTCCTCGAGCTCGCGCAGCGAAGCGTAGAGCTCTCGCGCATAGCCGGCGGCGTCTTCCGGCAGACGCACCACCGCCGCGGCAGCCGGAGCCTCACCTCCGTGCAGCAGCGCGCCGACGCGGCCTTGCAGCGAAGCCGCCACCTCGGCCAGGCGCGCGCGCGAGGCGAGGCGGACCACTCCGGCGGGCGCGTAGTGGCGCTTGTGCTGTCCGGGCGACTGCGCGGGGCCAGCCGAAAGACCGTCTGACAGAGGCCCGATCAGCTCCTCGATGGCCGCGCGCGGAATCGCTCCGGCCCGCAGCAGGCGCGGCTCGGCGCGATCCAAGGCGACCACCGTCGACTCGATGCCGAAGGCGCAGCGGCCGCCGTCCAGCACCAGGTCGATGCGGCCGTTCAAGTCGCGCAGGACGTGCGCCGCCGTGGTGGGCGAGACGTGCTCGGCCCGGTTCGCGCTCGGCGCGGCCAGCGGCGCGCCCACGCGCTCCAACAACGCGCGCGCCGCCGGATGCGAAGGCGCGCGCACACCCACGGTGTCACCTCCGGCCGTGCACTCGTCAGGCACGCGCGGAGCCCGGGGCAGCACCAGCGTCAGCGGCCCTGGCCAGAAGCTGGAGGCCAGCGTCGCGGCGGCCATCGGCCAGTGCGTCACCAGCGCGCGCGCGTCGTCTTCGCCCAGCACGTGGATGATGACCGGGTTCGACGCCGGCCTGCCCTTGGCCGAGAAGATGCCGCGCACCGCCAGCGGATCGAGCGCCAGCGCGCCCAGGCCGTAGACCGTCTCGGTGGGAAAGGCGACGAGGCCCCCGCGCCGAAGCACGGCGGCGGCTTCGTCGAGATCGACCGGGGACTGCGCGGAGAGGAGCCGCGTCTGCATGGCTTCAACCGCCGACGAGCTTGGGAATGGCGGTGCTCCACGCCTCTTTCAGCGCGGCCACCGGCGCATCCAGCAGGCCCTCGATGGCCAGCGCGGCGCCGCCCACCTCGCCCAGGTCGAGCAGCTCGACGCCGGCCTTCTTGCACAGCCCGGAGACGGCCGCGGCCTGGGCGGGCGCATAGGAGACGACGATGCGCGAGGCGTCCTCGCCGAAGAGCAGCGCGTCCGGACGGAGCTTCGACGGCATCGCGAGCTTGCAGCCGAGACCTGTGGCGAAGCACATCTCCGCCAGCGTCACCCCGAGCCCTCCGTCGCTGCAGTCGTGCGCGGCCTTCAAGAGCCCGGCGCGGACGCAGTCGCGGACCGCGCGCTGCACGGCCTTCTCCCGAGCCAGATCGAGCGGCGGCGGCATGCCGGCCACCAGGCCATGCACGGCCTTCAGATACTCGCTGCCGCCCAGGTGGCCGTTGCCCAAGCCGCCGATGACCGCGACGCGATCTCCCGCCGCCTGGAACGACATCTGCGCGACCTTGGCGCAGTCGTCGACCAGACCGACGAGCCCGATCATCGGCGTGGGGAAGACGGCCTTGCCGTCGGTCTCGTTGTAGAGCGAGACGTTGCCCGAGACGACCGGCGTCTCCAACGCTTCGCACGCGTCGGTGATGCCCAGGCAGGCCTGCTCGAACTGCCAGAGGATCTCGGGCCGCTGTGGGTTGCCGAAGTTGAGGCAGTCGGTGACCGCCAAAGGCTCGCCGCCGACGCAGCTCACATTGCGCGCCGCCTCGGCCACCGCGTGCGCCGCGCCCAAACGCGGCTCCAAATAGCACCAGCGCGAGTTGCAGCCGACGCTCATGGCCACGCCACCTTCGCGCTGGCCAGTGAAGCGCACCACCGCCGCGTCTCCGGCTCCAGGCCGCACCGCGGTGCCGATGCGCACCATGTGATCGTACTGGCGGTAGACCCACTCCTTCGAGGCCACGGTCGGCGAAGCCAGAATCTTCGAGAGCGATTCGAGCAACGGGCCCGCAGGCACTTGCGGCAGCTTCTGCACCTCGTCCTGCCACGGCGGCCGCGTGCGCGGACGATCGTACAGCGGCGCGTCGTCGGTCAGCGGCGGAATGGGCAGATCGGCTACGACCTTGCCCTCGCTCTTCAAGATGATCTTGCCCGAATCGGTGACCCGGCCGACCAGCGCGTGCGACAGGTCCCACTTGTCGCAGATGGCATACACCTCTGCCTCGCGGCCCTTCTTGGCCACCAGCAGCATGCGCTCCTGCGATTCGGAGAGCATCACCTCATAGGGCGTCATGCCGCTCTCGCGCCGCGGCACCGCGTCGATGTCCAACTCGAGGCCACTGCCCGCGCGCGAAGCCATCTCGACGGACGACGAAGTGAGACCGGCCGCGCCCATGTCCTGGATGCCCACCAGGCAGTCGGTCTTGAAGAGCTCCAGACACGCTTCGAGGAGCAACTTCTCCATGAACGGGTCGCCCACCTGCACCGTCGGGCGCTTCTTCTCGCTCTCGTCGTCGAACTCGGCGCTGGCCATGGTGGCGCCGTGGATGCCGTCGCGGCCGGTGCGCGCGCCGATGTAGATGACCGGATTTCCCACGCCGCTGGCGGTGCCGCGGAAGATGCGGTCGGACTTGAGGATACCGAGTGTAAAAGCATTCACCAAGCAGTTGCCGTTGAACGACGCGTCGAAGGCGACTTCTCCGCCGACGGTGGGCACGCCCATGCAGTTGCCGTAGCCGGCGATGCCCGCCACCACGCCTTCGAGCAGCCGCGCCGTCTTGGGGTGCGACGGGTCTCCGAAGCGCAGCGCGTTCAGGTTGGCGATGGGCCGCGCGCCCATGGTGAAGACGTCGCGCAGGATGCCTCCGACTCCAGTCGCGGCGCCCTGGTACGGCTCGATGTAGCTCGGATGGTTGTGGCTCTCCATCTTGAAGGCCACCGCCATGCCGCCGCCGACGTCGACCACGCCGGCGTTCTCGCCCGGGCCCTGCAGCACGCGCGCGCCTTTGGTCGGAAGCTTCTTGAGGAAGCGCCGGCTCGACTTGTAGGAGCAGTGCTCGCTCCACATGGCCGAGAAGATGCCCAGCTCGACAAGGTTCGGTTCGCGGGCGAGTGCCCGCAAGATG
>DATBAA010000511.1:0-2590 GCA_036271755.1 Myxococcales bacterium
AGCGGCCGGAAGCGCAGCGAGACCCGGTGCTCGCCCGCCGGAACCACGACGCCCATCAGCGCCACGTCGGCCTTGAGAATGGACGCCGGCTGCCCGTCCAAAGTCGCGCTCCAGCCGGGATGCCACACCTCGGAGACGAGCAGGAGCCGCTCGCGCGCGGCCCGGGCGACGATGGCCAACGCGCCCGGCCGGAACGACTCTACCGAAGCAGTCTCGCCCTGTTCCAGCGGAGCATCGGCAGGCGCCTGGCCCTCCACCACCGCGGTCCGCCGCGCGTCCAGGCGCCGCAGCGCGGCCACCGCGGCGTCCTCGTCGGCGACCGCGGTTACCTCACCCATCAGCCGCGCCGGCGGCAGCTCGGCCGGGTTGCGATAGACGGCGAGGTCGCGGTGGAACACGCCCGAATAGAAGAAGAGCTCGGGCTGCGCGGGAAACGTCCGCACCAGCTCCAGGTGTGCCGGCGGCCTCGCCTGGGCCTCGGCCACCACCCAGCGCACGCCCAGCTGATCGAGCAGATCCCAGCGGGCGATGCCGTCCAGGTCGGTCCAGACGTTGGGCGGGCCGAGCGCGGCGCTGTTCCGGCGCAGCAGCTCGAAGTAGCGCTGGTAGTGGCGCAGCGAGAGCGGCTCGTAGCCGGAGATGAGCCGCACCCGCAGCGACGCCGCCCAGCCGACGATGAGCGCATTCCGGCCAGCGGAGGCCACGCGGTGATCTGCGCCGGAGATGAGCTGCGCATAGTCCGGGTGCGGCTCGAGCGCTTCGGGTTGCGAGTGCGCGAAGAGCCGGTGCGATTCGAAAGCGCCCTGCCCGGCCATGAGCGCGATGGCGGCGACCGCGCACCAGCGCGGCAGCTTCTCCAGGCCAAGCCCGGCGAGGCAGGCGCAGAAGATGCCGCCAACGAAGAGGATGCGCGACGGCACGCGAAACAGCGACACCCCGGGCAGCCAGGCATGTGCCGCGCGCAGCACCGGCGAGTCCAGGCCGAAGAGGAGCGCCACCAGCAGGCATCCGGCGAAGAGCCGCGCGGGCTGTCGCGGCCGCCAGAGCGAAAGCGCAGCCAGGGCGAGCGCGGCATAGCCGAAGTGGGCAGAGTCTTCCCACAGCTCCAAGGCGCGGGTGCGCGGCTGCGCGCCCAGGGCGTCGGGCCAGATCAAGGTCAGGAGAGCCCGGGCGCTGCCGTGGCCGCCCAGGAACTCCGCGTAGGCGAGCTCCTGGCGGTGGAACAGCCGATGCTCGGCGAGAAACGGCACCAGCTGGAACGCCGCGAGGCCGAAGCCCAGCGCGGCGGCGGCCGTAAGCCACCCGGCGAGCCGCGCCGGCGGCCGGCCTCGCGCCAGCACCAGCGCCGCCGCGAAGAAGAGCGCGTAATAAACGAGCTGCGCCATTCCGCTGGAGAGGCAGAGTCCGCCCGCGAGCGCCGCCCAGGCTGCGTTGCGCGCGCGGGGCTCGCGCGAGAGCCGCAAGATGGCAGCGAAGAAGAAAGGCAAGAGCGCCATCGTCGGCAAGTAGGCGAGCCAACCCGCGTAGACCGCGAGCAGCAGCTTGGGCGAGAAGAGCATGGCGCTGGCAGCTCCCAGCCGCGGCCAGAACGAGAGGCCTATCTCGCCCGCCAGCACCCAGATCCCGAGCCCCGCGCAGAGCAGGATCAGCCAGCAGGTGGGCGCCATCGCGCGGGCCGGCGGCAGCACCCAGAAGAGCGCGTCCAGCGGCATGAAGAACTGCGCCTGCGGGTCGGTGAAGGACGGCCCGCCCGAGAGCTGGTCTTCCTGCCAGAGCGGCACGCCGTGGCCCGCCCGCAGCGAATCGTAGAGCGCCTGCTTGCGCACGAGGTGGAACGGCGCCAGGTCCGAGTGCGGGGTGGCGACGCTGCCGGGCCGCAGGAGCAGGAACGAGTGCCCGGCCAGGGCCAGCGCGACCAGCAGCGCCGGCCCGAGGAGTCGGTTCATCGGCGGCATGCTGGGCGCGTTCGAGACTCGCCGCAAGCTTTGCGCAGCCCACTTTGCCGGGCTATCTTTTGGCGGGTACCATCAACAGGTACCTTTGGAGGCACCTTCATGGCGGATCCCGTCTTCAGCAACGATGTCCGGCCCATCACCGACTTCAAGGTCAAGAGCTCCGCCATCGTCGAACAGACCCGCCGCACCAAGCGACCCGTGTTGATTACACGGCGTGGCCGCGGAGTGGCCGTCGTCGTCGGGCTCGAGGAGTATGAGCGCATGACCGAGGAGCTGGCGTTTGGCCGCGCGGTGGACGAGGGAGCCGAGCAGGCGCGGCGCAAGGAGTTCGCTTCGAGCGCCGACGTCGCCAAGGTGCTGGGCAAGCGCAGGCGCTGACGGTGCGCATCCGCTGGACTCGCGTGGGTCTGGGAGATCTGGCCTCGGCCCGCGACCACCTCCTGGCTGAGAATCCAGCGGCCGCGGAAGCCCTGCTGCTGCGGGTAGCGGATGCGCTGGCGAAGCTGAACCAGCACCCGCGAATGGGTAGAATCGTCCCCGAGCGCCGATCGCTTGGGTACAGGGAAGTGATGGTGGCCCCTTACCGTTTGGTTTATCTGGTCAGCAAAGGGGAGCTTCAAATCCTTCGCTTCTGG
>DATBAA010000512.1:0-6842 GCA_036271755.1 Myxococcales bacterium
GCCGAACCAGTTGCTCCAGGTGACCTTGGTGACCCCGGGCAGCCCGGCGATGCGCGGACCGTAGTTGAGCGGCATGGTCTGGGTGAGCGAGATGGCGTTGCGCGACACCACCCGGTCCGCCGCCGAGGCCTCGCTCGACGCGTACCAGGCCGAGAGCACCGTGCGCAGGAAGATGAAGGCGAGGCTGGTGATCAAGACGCCCATCACGGTCAGCGTCGAGCGGGTCTTGTTGCGCAGGAACGCGTTGCGCAGCGCGAGTCCCCCGAGCGTCACGTCAGCAGTCCCTTGTCGAGGCGGCGCTGGATCCGGGCGGCCCCGGCGGCGTGCGGGTCGTGGGTCACCATCACGATGGTCTTGCCCAGCGTCTCGTTCAAGGTTTTGAGGAGCGCCAGCACGTCTTCGGCGCTCTTGCGGTCCAGGTCGCCGGTGGGCTCGTCGGCGACGATGATGGCCGGGTCCGCCACCAGCGCCCGGGCGATGGCCACCCGCTGCTGCTGGCCGCCCGAGAGCTGCCGCGGCGTGTGATCGAGCCGGTCTGAAAGGCCGACGAGCTTCAGCGCCAGCGCCACGCGCTTCGCTCTCTCGGCCTTGGGCAGGGTAGTGAGCAAGAGCGGCAGCTCGACGTTCTCGGCCGCCGTCAGCACCGGCATCAGGTTGTAGAACTGGAAGATGAAGCCAATGTTCCGCGCCCGCCACGACGCGCGCTGCGTCTCGGACAGGTTGGCGATCTCCTCGCCGGCCACCTTGAGCGAGCCGCTGGTGGGCGCGTCGATGCCGGCGATGAGGTTCAAGAGCGTGGTCTTGCCCGAGCCGGACGGACCCATCAGCGCCTCGAAGGCGCCGGTCTCGATGGTCAGGCTGATGCCGTCGAGGACGGTCACCTCTTGCCGGTCGCGCCGGTACACTTTGCGCAGATCGCGGATCTCGATGATGGCGGTCACTCTTTCTCCTTGATGCGCGAGCCGTCGTGCAGCTCGGCCGGCGGGTTGCGGACGAGGCGCGTTCCGGCCGGCGGACCGCTGCGCAGCGAGACGAGGTTGCCCAAAGGTGCGCCGGTCACCACCGGAACGCTCTTCACGGTGCCGTCGGGCTGGACGGCGAAGACGATCTTGCCGTCGCCGCGCACCGCGACCGTGTCCGGCTGCAGCGCGGGCGTGGGCGCGGCCTTCTGGGCGGCCTCGTCGAGGTCCTTGCCCAGGAAGGTCACCTTCGCGCCCATGTCGGGCAGCACGTCGGCCGTGTCGTCGATGAAGGCGACCTTGACGGTGACGGTGGCCTTGGCGCGGTCCACCTTGGGGCGCACCTCGGCGACCCTGCCGCGGAAGTGCTTCTCGGGAAAGGCGTCGAGGACGATGTCCGACGGCGTCCCGATCTTCAGCTTGGCCACCTGCGACTCGCTGACGTCGGCCTCGACCTGCAGGGTGGTGAAGTCGGCCAGGCTGGCGATGCCGCCGCTGCCGCTGTTGCCGGCGCTGGTGAAGCCGAAGACGATCTCGCCGATGTCGGTGAGCTTCTGCGTGATGCGGCCCGAGAAAGGGGCGCGCACGTAGCAGTTGTCGAGGTTGACCTGGGCCACCGCCACCCGCGCCTTGGCCGCCGCGGTGTCGGCGTTGGCGGCGACGACCGTGGCCTTGGCCGTGTCGAGGCGGGCCTCGGCCGTGTCCATCGCCTGGGGAGTGGAGATTCCTTTCTTCTGGACGATCACCTCGCGGTCGTAGGCGCGCTGGGCGTCCTTCTGATCGACCGCGGCGCGCTGTTCGTGCGCCTGGGCCGACTTGAAGTCCGCGCCGGCCTGGAGCAGCTGGGCGCGATAGTCGGCGTCCTCGAGGACCGCGATGACCTGGCCGGTCTTCACGGTGGTGCCGTCGTCGATGAAGATCTTCGCGACGCGGCCGCCGATGCGCGGTGAGACGTTGGCCTTGCGCTGCGGGACGACGTAGCCCGTGGCGACCAAAATCTGCGCGCCCTGCGCCGGCGTCACCAGCGAGACGGTGCTGATCTCGACCTGCGGCGCGAAGAGCCTGTCGCCGAGCATGCGCCAGCCTAGGAGCCCGAGAATGACGAGCACCGCGACGACGGCCGTGGGCACGACCCAGCCCGGCAGGCCGCGCCGCACGGGCGCCCGGTCGATGCGCAAGCTCTTCAGCTCTTCCGCGAGAGTCGGAGGAATGCCATCCATTGGTTTCGCAGTAACTATCACGCGGCGCGAAGACCGCGCAGCATTCGCCCGCGGCTGTCTTGACCGCGCGCGGACGTTTCTGGTAGCGGCGACGTGTCCCGTAAGGAGAGCACGTGCCCGAAGAGATCCAGAGCGGGACACGAACCTTCCCGCCGCCGCCCGCCTCGCGCGAAGGCACCTTCGTCTTCCTTTCCGCCATCCTCGACAAACCCGTTCGGACCCAAGCCGGCGTCCGCGTCGGCACGCTCGTCGACGTGCTCGCCGACGCCGCGGAGCCCTCCTATCCGAAGGTCACCGCGCTGCGCATCCGGGTTCGCGGCGAGGTCCTGCGCGCCGAGTGGAGCGAGGTGGTGGCCTGCGAGCCCAACGGCTCCATCGTCAAGTCCCCCGAATCGCTCCAGCCGCTCAAGCTCCTGGGCAGCGAAATTCCGCTCGCCCAGGACGTCCTCGACCGGCAGATCGTCGACACCGACGACGCCAAGGTCGAGCGGGTCAACGACCTGCACCTCCTGCGGGCCCGCGGCGACCTGCGCGTCGCCCACGTCGACGTCGGCTTCCGGGGCCTCGTGCGCCGCCTCGGCTGGGAGCGCGCCGTCGACGCCCTCTACCGGGCCATGCGCCCCGAGTCGCCCTACCTGAAGCGCGACCAGTTCGTGCCCTGGAAGCACGTCCGGCCGCTCGCCGCCGGCACCGCCAAGGTCCGCCTCGACCTCGCCCGCCGCGCGCTCTCCGAGGTCCACCCCTCCGACCTGGCCGAGATCTTGGAGGACCTGGACCGCCGCGAGCGCGCCGTCCTCTTCCGCGACCTCCCCGTCGAGTCCGCCGCGACCGCCCTGGAAGAGTCGGAGCCCGAGCTGCAGCGCGAGCTCCTCCGCCTCGTCGAGCCTGCCCGCGCCGCCGACATCGTCGAGGAGATGCAGCCCGACGCGGCGGCCGACCTGCTCGCCGAGCTGCCGGCAGAAGAGTCCGCCCAGATCCTCGCCGAGATGGACGCCCCCGGCGAGGTCGAGCAGCTCCTCACCTACGACGAGAACTCGGCCGGCGGCATGATGAACACCGCCTATCTGCGGCTGCGCCCGGCGATGACCGCGCAGGCAGCGCTCGACTCGGTCCGCGTCCAGGCCAAGGAGATCCAGCAGGTCCACGACTGCTTCGTCGTCCTTCGCGACCGCAAGCTCGCCGGCGTCCTTTCGCTCCGGGACCTGCTGCTCGCCCCGCCCGAAGCCCCGGTCGACAACCTGATGCACCAGCACCCGGCGCCGCTCGACCCCGAGGACTCCGCCAAGCACGTCGCCGAGATGGCCGCCAAGTACAACCTCTTCTCGCTGCCCGTCGAGAAGGACGGAAAGCTCCTGGGCGTCGTGACCGTCGACGACGTGCTGGAGAAGGTGCTGCATGGCTGAGACGCCGGGCGCGGGCGTCAAGGCGCTGGCCAGATCGCCGTGGGCGCGCATCGCGCTCGTGCTCAGCGTCGTCGGCCCCGGCATCATCACCGCCAACGTCGACAACGACGCGGGCGGCATCGCCACCTACTCGCAAGCCGGCGCCGACTTCGGCTACGGCCTGCTCTGGACGCTCATCCCCATCACGCTGGCCCTCATCCTGGTCCAGGAGATGTGCGCCCGCATGGCCGTGGTCACCGGCAAGGGCCTCGCGGACCTCATCCGCGAGCGCTTCGGCGTCAAAGCGACCTTCTACGTGATGCTCGCCTTGCTGGTCGCAAACCTGGGCAACACCATGGCCGAGTTCGCCGGCGTGGCCGAATCGCTCGCCATCTTCGGCGTCCCCAAATACGTCTCCGTCCCGGCGGTCGCGCTCATCGTCTGGCTGCTGGTCATCAAGGGCTCCGCCAAGATCGTCGAGCGCATCTTCCTGGTGGCCTGCACCTTCTACGTCGCCTACCTGGTCGCGGGCTTCCTCGCCAAGCCCGACTGGACCGAGGTGGCCATCGGCTCGCTCAAGCCCACGCTGGCGCTCACCGGCCCGGCGCTCGTCACCGTCGTCACCCTGGTCGGCACCACCATCGCGCCCTGGATGCAGTTCTATCTACAGTCGGCCATCGTCGAGAAAGGCGTGCAGCTCAAGGACTACTCGCTGAGCCGGCTGGACGTGATCCTGGGCTGCATCGTCACCGACGTGGTCGCCTACTTCATCGTGCTCGCCTGCGGCGCCACCGTCTTCAAGTCGGGCGGACACATCGCCTCGGCCGGCGACGCCGCCATCGCCCTGAAGCCGCTGGCGGGCAAGTGGGCCAGCGCGCTCTTCGCCTTCGGCCTCTTCAACGCCTCGGTCTTTTCGGCCAGCATCCTGCCGCTCTCCACCAGCTACTACGTCTGCGAGGCCTTCGGCTGGGAGAGCGGCATCGACCGCCGCCGCGAGGACGCTCCCCAGTTCTACTTCTTGTACGAAGCGATGATCGTCCTGGGCGCGGGCCTGGTGCTCATTCCGAAGCTGCCGCTCTTGCAGATCATGCTGCTCTCCCAGACCGCCAACGGCGTGCTCTTGCCCTTCATCCTCATCTTCATGCTCTTGCTGGCCGGCGACGAGCGATTGATGGGCCGCTATCGCAACGGCCGCATCCTCGGGGCGTTGTCGTGGGCCACCGCCATCATCCTCATCGCGCTGACGCTGGCGATGCTCTGGTTCACCTTCCGCGGGTAACGCCCGGAGATGCCGTTCAATGCATGGGCAGCGTGAAGGTGAAGGTGCTGCCAACGCCGGGGCTGCTGGCCGCCCAGATTTTTCCCCCATGCGCTTCTACGGTGCACCGGCAGAGACGCTTGCCCGCCTGGTCCATGCCCTCAAATATACGCAAAACTACTGACCCATCGCTTGCTCTTTCGCCTGCTCATGCACAGATCGTCCGGTAGCGAGCGTTTCGTGAAGGGCTGACGCTCCGTCGCACGACCGACCCTCTGAGCGTCAAATGCACGCTGTCGCAGCGCCCGCGCCTGTCGATCGTCCATCTTTGCCCAGCGTCCTGATCGTCGATGATCGGGAGAGCAACCTGTTCGCACTGCATGCGGTCCTCGAACCGCTGAGCGCGCGGATCGTCAAAGCGAGCTCCGGCCGCGATGCCCTCAAGTTCCTGCTCACGCCGGCGGGCGATGACTGTGCGCTCATCCTGCTCGACGTGCAGATGCCCGGCCTGGACGGATTCGAGACCGCGAATCTCATCCGGCAACGCGACAGGGCGCGCAGCCGGAGCACTCCCATCATCTTCGTCACCGCGATCGCACGCGAGGAGGCGAACGTCGCCAAAGGCTATGCCTCGGGCGCCGCCGACTACGTGGTCAAGCCTTTCGACCCTGAGATCTTGCTCGCCAAGACCCGCTTCTTCCTCGCGCAGCATGAGCGGGAGCGCGGGCTGCGCGCCGCGGCCGAAGCGACGCGCGAAGGCGCCGAGGCGCGGAAGGAGTATGTCGAGCTCCTGGCGGAGGCGATCCCGCAGCTGGCGTGGATCGCTGACGCCGATGGCTCGATCTACTGGTTCAATCAGCGCTGGTATGAATTCACCGGTGCCGGCATAGACGAGATGGTCGGCTGGGGCTGGACCCTGTCGCTCCACGAAGCTGACCGCGCGCGGGTGGTGGACCACTACAAGGCAACGCTCGCCTCCGCGGAAGTCTGGGAGGACACCTTTCAACTGCGCGGCAAGGCTGGAGGCTACCGCTGGTTCCTGACCCGCGCGCTCGCCTTGCGGGATGAGCAAGGCCAGGTGACCCGCTGGTTCGGCACCAACACCGACGTTACCCAGCAGCGGGAAAACGAGCTCGCGCTGGAGGCGGTCAGCCAGCGCAAGACAGACTTCATCGGCATCCTTTCTCACGAGCTGCGCAACCCGCTAGGACCCATCCGCACCTCCCTGGCCGTCCTCATGCACGAGAAGAAAGACGCGGCGCGGACCGCGGACGCGGTCTCGGTGATCGCCCGGCAGGTAGACCACCTGGGCGGCCTCGTGGACGATCTGCTGGACGTCACGCGCATTTCTCACGGACGCATCGTGCTCAAACGCACCTCCGTCGATCTCGCCTCGGTCGCCGCCACCGCCGCCGCTGACTACCGCTTCCTCTTCCAGGGCCGCGGTATCGGGCTCGAGCTCGAACTGCCCAAGCGTCCGGTCTGGGTGAACGCGGATCCGTTGCGCGCGACGCAGGTGGTTGGCAACCTCCTGCACAATGCCGCCCGCTTCACACCCGCCGGCGGCCGGGTCGCGCTGGAAGTCACGGCCGCGCCCATGCCCGAGCTGCGCGTGCGCGACAGCGGCATCGGGCTCGAAGCCGATCTGCTGGCGCGCATCTTCGAGCCGTTCAATCAAACTCCGCGCAGCCGCGCCTATACCCAGGGCGGCCTGGGAATCGGGCTCTCGATCGTCAAGAACCTGGTGGAGCTGCAGGGTGGACGCGTCGACGCGCGCAGCGGCGGCATCGATCAGGGGCTGGAGATCCTGATCTCGCTTCCGCCTGCCAACGAGCCGGCCGCGAACAACGCCCCAAAGCGAGGTCCGCTCGCCAAGGCGCAGCGGCGGGCGATCCTGCTCATCGAGGACAACCGCGATGCGGTCGAGGCGCTCTCGACTTTGCTGGAGATGGACGGGCACTCGGTGCGCACGGCCTTCGACGGCGAGGAGGGAGTGCGCGAGGCCATCGCCCATCCGCCCGAG
>DATBAA010000513.1:0-4844 GCA_036271755.1 Myxococcales bacterium
CTGCCCGATCGCGAATTCGAGATGTTCCGCGCGCTGCGCGAGATCAAGCGGCCCGCGCCCGCCGCGCTGCCCGAGGGAGAAGAGGGCGCGCTGGCGTTCCTCATCAGCGAGCTGACCGAACACGGGCGGCTGCGCCAGGCCTGGGGAACCCCGGGCCTCGACCTGACCAAGCTGACCTTCCACGACAACTTCGTCATCGCCATGCGCAAGTATTGGAACGCCATTCCCGAGAGCACCATCGAGGAGCTGCGGGCGCGCGACGTGTGGGACGACGGAGAGCTCATCGGCCTGCTCGACACCTGCTATCGCGAGGCGGAGGGCCGCTTCAAGGTGCTCAAGCGCATGCTGCAGATGGGGCGCGGAGACGTGGTCTTCATTCCCGGGCTGCCGGGGCAGAGCTTCGCGGTGGCGCGCATCGACGGGAACTACACGTTCGAGGACCGCTCGCAGGTGGCGCGCAGCCAGAGCTGGGAGCACGACTTCGGCCACTGCCGCAAGGTGCGCGACGTGAAGACCTTCAAGCACGGGCCAGACACGCTGCCGGCCGGCATCTTCGGGACGCCGTACAAGCACGCCATCGACAAGGTGAGTGCGCGCAAGGCCGCGTTCGAAGCCTTTCTGGCCGAACAGTACAAGTGATGCTGGATCTCTACTGAACAAGTGTTTAGCATGTCTTCATGGCCGCCGCCACCGGCACGCTTGCTTTGCTGCGCCCAGAGCTCTCGCGAGCGTGGTGCCGGGCGGAGCTGTCTGGGCGGCTGACGGAGATCTCCGGCCGCGGCTGCGTCAGCCCGCTCTCCGCCGCCGCCGCGCTGCTCCTCGAAGCGCAGGCCGCGGGCGAGCCGTGCGCCTGGATCACGAAACCCGTCAGCAGCTTTTTCCCTCCTGACCTGGTCCGCTTTGGCATCGACCTCGACGCGCTGCCGGTCGTCTTCGTCCCTTCCGCGCAAGTCGCGGCGCGGGCAGCTGCGCGGCTCTTGCGGTCGGGCGCCTTCGGCCTGCTCGTGCTTGATCTTGGCGAAGATGCGCAAGTGTCCATCGCGCTGCAGGGCCGGCTGACAGGGCTCGCGCTGAAGAACGACGCGGCGGTGGTGCTGCTCACGCAGAAGTCCGCCAGCGCGCCCTCGGTTGGCTCGATGGTCTCGCTGCGCGCGGAGCCCCGGCGGTTTCAGGAAGCCGAGGCTCTGTACAAGGTTTCGCTCACGGTCTTGAAAGACAAACGGCGCGGCCCCGGGTGGCTCCACGAAGAGGTGATGCTTGGACCGGACGGCTTGCGTTGACCTCCCCGCCTTCCCGCTGCAGCTCTTGCAGAAGCGGCAGCCGGACCAGGCAGGGTTTCCCACGGTCGTCGTCGAAGAGGACCGGCCCCAAGCGCGCATCCTCTGGGCTTGCGAGCGCGCGCGGGCGCAGGGAATCTTGCCGGGGTTTCGCTATGGGCAGGCGCTGTCGCTCTCGGCCGAGCTGCGCGCGGGCGTCGTGCCGCCAAAGGAGATCACGGCCGCCGTCGAGCGCGTCGCCGGGCTGCTGCGCAAGCTCTCGCCAGACGTCGAGCCGTGCTTCTCCGAGCCGGGCGTCTTCTGGCTCTCGGGCGCGGGGCTGCGGCAGATCTTCTCCTCGGCGAGCGCGTGGGGCAGGGCCATCGACGCGGCCATCCGGACGGAGTTCACCGCCGGCGTGGCCGTGGGCTTCTCGCGCTTCGCCACCTATGCGGTCGCGCGCGGCGCGCCCAAGCTGACGGTCTTTCGCGACGCGGAGTCCGAGCAGCGGGCCGCGCGGTCGGTGCCGCTCGACCGGCTCTCGCTCGACCCCGCGCTGCGCGATGCAGTCGCGCGCCTGGGCGTCCACACGCTGGGCGGGTACTTGAAGCTGCCTCCCGGCGGAGTGCTGCTGCGCTTCGGCCGCGACGCCTTCCGGCTGCACGAGCTGGCCATAGGCGCGCGCTGGGACCCTCTAAAGGCCCAGCACCCCGAAGCGCCTTTGGAGGTGCGCCTGGAGCTGGACGATCCAGAGTCCGACGCCACCCGGCTGCTCTTCCTGATCAAGGGCCTGCTGCTGAAGCTGCTGGGCACTCTCGCGGCGCGCAAGCTCGCCTTGTCCGCGCTGGCGTTGGAGCTGTCGTTCAGCCGCGCTTTCGGCGAGCAGCGCGAGCGGCTTCTGCCAGCCGAGCCGACGCTGGACGAGCGCGTGCTGCTGCGCCTTCTGCACTTGCGGCTCGAAGCGGCTCCGGCGCGCGCGGCGGTGCGCGGAGTCGCGCTCTTCGCGGACGGTGTTCCAGCACAGGCATCGCAGCTAGCGCTCTTCTTGAGCGGCCCGCGCCGCGACCTGCACGCCGCCGGGGAAGCCTTGGCGCAGCTGCGCGCCGAGCTGGGAGAGCAGGGCGTGCGCAAGGCCGTGCTGCGCGATGGTCACCTGCCCGAAGCGCAGTTCTCCTGGGAGCCGCTCTTGAAGCTCGAAGCCGCGAAGCCGCGCACCGGCTTGCCGCACGTGTTGATTCGCCGCATCCACGCGCAGCCGCAGCCGGTGCACGCCCGCGGCGGCGTCGGGAGCATTCGCAACGACGGCTGGCTCATCTCCGGCCTCGAGCACGGCTCGGTGCTGCGCTTCCACGGACCGTACCTGGCTTCGGGAAGCTGGTGGACCTCGCCGAAGCCCGCCTTGGAAGAGCTGGATCAGGCTCCAACTTCTTTTCTTGGCGCTCCGCCTTCGGCTCCGCTTGTGCAGGGGCTGCCGCCCCCGCAACGCCCCCGCGCGCTTATCCCGGACTCACAGCAAACGCGCTTGCCTCTTCTCCAGCTGGTGAAAGGAACAAAAGAGACAGCGTTGCACGCGGCCTCCGTGTTGCCGCACGATCAGCATGCTTCGGCTCGCGATGCTTCGACGGCTTCCGCCATCGAACCCGAAGCTCCCGCGCGCGATTACGGCTTCGCCGACACCCGCCGCGGCGAATGCCTCTGGCTCTTCTACGACCGCGCCCGCCGGCAGTGGTTCATCCAAGGCGCCGTCGAATGACCTACGCAGCTTTGTATACCAAGTCGAACTTCTCCTTCCTGGAGGGCGCCAGCCACCCGGACGAGCTGGTCGATCAGGCCCACCTGCACGGCCTGCGCTCGCTGGCCGTCTGCGATCGCGACGGCCTCTACGGCATGGTCCGCGCGCACATGAAAGCGCAAGAGCTCGGGCAGCATCTGATCGTCGGCGCCGAAGTGACCGCGGATTCCACCAGGCTCGTCCTGCTCGCGCAGGATCGTGACGGCTATCGCAACCTCTGCCGGCTGCTCACCAAGGGCCGCCGGCGCTGCGAGAAGGGCGAGTCGGCCGTCTCCTTCGAAGAAGTGTGCGGGCACGCCAAGGGCCTCGTGCTGCTCTGGAACGAATCGCTCGCGGACGAAGCAGAGCCTTCCGGCGGCTGCTTGCGCGAAGCCTTCGGTGACCGCGCTTACGCGCTGCTCTTGCGCCACCGCCAGGCAAGCGAAGTCCCGCGCGAGCGCCGCCTGCGCGCGCGCGCGGCCCGCTTCGGCCTGCCGCTGGTGGCCGCCAACGAGGTGCTCTACCACTCGCCGCAGCGGCGGCCGCTGCAGGACGTGCTCACCTGCATCCGCCACGGCGTCTCGCTCGACCAGGCCGGCACGCGCCTCAAACCAAACGCCGAGCACGACCTCAAATCCTCTCGCGCCATGGAGCGGCTCTTCGCCGACGAGCCGCTGGCGCTGGCCCGCACCATCGAAGTCGCCGAACGCTGCACCTTCTCGCTGGCGCAGATTCGCTATCGCTATCCGGCCGAATCGGTTCCTTCCGGGCTCTCTTCGTCCGAATGGCTGCGCGAGCTGACCTGGCAAGGCGCGCACGGGCGCTACGGCTCCGAGATCCCGGACGAAGCGAAGATGCAGCTCGAGAAGGAGCTGGCGCTCATCCAGGAGCTGGACTACGGCGGCTACTTCTTGACCATGCACGAGATCGTCCGCTTCTGCCGCGAGAAGGAGATCCTCTGCCAGGGCCGCGGGTCGGCGGCCAACTCCATCGTCTGCTTCTGCCTGGGCATCACCGCCGTCGATCCAATGAAGATGAGCCTGCTCTTCGAGCGCTTCCTCTCGCGCGAGCGGGCCGAGCCGCCGGACATCGACCTGGACATCATGCACGAGCGGCGCGAAGAGGTGATCCAGCACGTCTACGACAAGTACGGCCGCAACCGCGCCGCGATGGTGGCCAACCTGGTCCGCTACCGGCCGCGCTCGGCGGTGCGCGACGTGGGCAAGGCCCTGGGCATGGCCGAGACGACGCTGGATCGCGCGGCCCGCGTGCTCGATCACTACGGCGGCCTGCCGGCCGAAGCGTTGGAGGCCGCGGGCCTCGACTCGCGCATTCCGCAGAATGAGCTGCTCTTGTCGCTCGGCGGTGAGCTGCTGGGCTTTCCGCGCCACTTGTCCATTCACCCGGGCGGCTTTTTGCTCGGCCACGAGCCGGTCCACGATCTGGTCCCAATCGAGAACGCCACCATGGAGAACCGCACCGTCATCCAATGGGACAAGCAAGACGTCGAAGACCTGGGGCTCTTCAAAGTGGACCTGCTCGGCCTGGGCGCGCTGACGCTGGCCGACCTCGCCTTCAAGCTGATTGAAAGACATCGCGGCAAAAAACTGACGATGGCCGGCGTCTGCGAAAAGGATGATCCGAAGACCTACGAACGGATCTGCGCGGCCGACACCATCGGCGTCTTTCAAATCGAGAGCCGCGCGCAGATGTCGATGCTGCCGCGGCTCAAACCAAAAGAATTCTATGATCTGGTCGTCCAGGTCTCGATCGTGCGGCCGGGGCCGATCAGCGGCGGCATGGTGCACCCGTACCTG
>DATBAA010000514.1:0-2521 GCA_036271755.1 Myxococcales bacterium
GCCAGCGTGCGGCCGAACTCCTTGCGGGTGGCGTAGACGCTGCGCTCGAAGACCAGCGAGTCGGGCCGGGCGAAGTAGACCAGCTCGAAGATGCACTTGCCCGAGCGCTGCTTGGGCATGGTCTGCAGCGTGCGCAGGCCGCGCTCGTCGGCAATGACCATCTCGCCGGGCTCGACGTCGCGGATGTAGGTGGCCTCGATGAGATCGAGCGCGCAGGTCTCGCTGGCGAAGACGGGCGCGCCGTTCTTGAGGCGGCCGATGACCATGGGCCGGAAGCCCAGCGGATCGCGCACGGCGACGATGCCTTCTTCGGTGAGGAAGAGCAGCGAGTACGCGCCGCGCACGCGGCTCAACGCGCCTTGGATGCGCTCGCCGATGGAGGCGGCCGGCGACTCGTGGGCGAGCAGGTGGACGATGACTTCCGTGTCGCTGCTGCCGTGGAAGAGCGCGCCCTTGTCAGCCAGCTGCGCGCGCAGCTCTTCGGCGTTGACGAGGTTGCCGTTGTGGGCGACGGCGATCTGCCCGGCGGTGGTCCGCGCCAGCATGGGCTGGGCGTTGGCCAGGTTGGAGCTGCCGGCGGTGGAGTAGCGGGTGTGGCTGATGGCCACCTTGCCGGGCAGCGCGGCGATGGTCTGCTGGTCGAAGATGTCCGCCACGTGGCCCATGGCCTTGTGCACGTGGATAATCTGGCCGTCGTAACTGGCGATGCCGGCCGACTCTTGCCCGCGGTGCTGGAGGGCGTGCGCTCCCAGGTAGGCGAGGTTGGCCGCTTCCGGATGGCCGTAGACGCCGAACACTCCGCACTCGTCGTGGAACTTGTCGGCCGACAGCTCGGACACGTCCAGGATAGGCAGGTTGTGCACGGGCCGCTTGTATCGGTCTGGCCGCAAAGAGGCAATGAGAACGGTCTTTCTCTATATAGAGAGGCGCGATGGCGGACGAAGAGAGCGAAAAGCAGGCTCGAATAGAGGAAGCCAGGGCAAAGCTTCGAGAGCGCTACCTGCACAAGCAGCCGGGCGCCAGCCAGCCGCAGGGGTCGGGCGCCCCCAATCGTCACGGCATGCCCAAGCTGCCGCCGGGCCAGACCCTCACCCGCAAGTGGCCGGTGCTGGACCTGGGGCGTCAGCCAGACATCCAGCCGTCGAAGTGGGAGCTGGTGGTGGACGGCGCGGTCGAACATCCGCTCAAGCTCTCCTGGCGCGACTTCTTGAAGCTGCCGCAGACCAACGACACGAGCGATTTCCACTGCGTGACCACCTGGTCGAAGATGGACGTCGAGTGGGAAGGGGTCCGCTTGGGAACGCTGCTGGCGCTGGCCGGCCCCAAGCCGGAAGCCACCCACATCATGACCCACGCCTACGACGGCTACACCACGAACTTGCCGCTGGCCGAGGCGTTGAAAGAGGATGTGCTGGTCGTCCACACCGCCGAAGGCAAGCCGCTGCCGGTCGAGCACGGCGGCCCGGCGCGCATCATCACCCCGCAGCTGTATGCCTGGAAGGGAGCCAAGTGGATTCACCGCATCGAGGTGCTCGCCGCCGATCGCCTGGGGTTCTGGGAATTGCGCGGGTACTCGAACACGGCGGATCCGTGGCGCGACGATCGCTACTCGTAGCGCTCTCGGTCTCGCTGCCGCTCCTGGCGGCGCCGCGGCAGAACGTCTTGGAGTACGTGCACGAGCAGCTGGGCAAGGACAGCTCGCTGACGCCCGCGCAGCGGACGGCGCTGGAAGATGCCATCCGCGAGCGCTTCGCCGACTACGGCGTCAACGTGGTGAAGCCCGAGCAGCCGGACGACGTGCGCACGCTGATGCACGTGGTCTCGGAAGGAACGCTCGACGACACTGACCCTGTGCGCATCGCCGACGTGGCGTTCGCGGCCTACCAGGCCATCTGGCGCGGCGCGCCGCCCGAGGCGGTGGATGGCATCGCCTTGTATGGCTTCCAGAAGAAGATCCCGGCGGCGTCGATCGCCACCTGGGCCAACGGCTATCGCGAAGGCGTGGCGGCCGGCGTGCCCGACGAGGTGATGGCCGACACCGTCCACGAGGCCATGGCCAACAACTGGAGCGACAACAGCTTCAACACCGTCAAGTGGGCGCTCACCGGCGCGGCGCGGTCGGGCTGGGACACGCGGCTCTACGCGGCGCACATGCTGGCGGGCATGCGGAAGGATCCGGCGCATCCGGGAACGCTGCAGGCCACGCTGCGGGGAAAGTTCGCGCGGGGAGAGAAGCTGCCCGACCCGCAGTATCGCGGCGCCTTCGAGCTGAATCCGGCCAAGCCCGACAAGAGCGAGCCGCCCCCGAAAGAAGCGCTGCCGCCGCCAACGCCGCCCGGGCATGCCCAGCCGTCCGAGCACGCGAAACCCTCCGAGCCCGCGCCCGAGCAGCACACGCAGCGGCTGCCCGTGCGGCCCGCGCCGCAGCGTCCGCCGCCGCCGCGCCCGAAGAACCTGCCGCCGCAGCCCGCGGTGTGGGCGCAGCTCGATCAGGCCGTGCGCAGCTACATCGGCACTCCCT
>DATBAA010000515.1:0-2693 GCA_036271755.1 Myxococcales bacterium
TGCGCGAAGCTCTCGCCGTTCCTGACCGGCGCCAAGGTCGACGCAAAGTTCGCCGCGCGCCTGAGTGAGCTCGCGCAGGCGGAGATGCCGCCGGCGGTCGCCACCTCGTTCTGGGAAGGTGAAGCGGCGCTGCGCCGGGACGACTGGGATGTGGCGCGCGAGGCTTACAAAGAAGTCGTGAGGCTCTTGCCGCACAACGCGCTCGCGCAATACCGGCTGGCCATGACGTCGAGTCTGACCGACCCGGAGCTCGCGCACGCGGCCATCCAGATCGCGCTCGCGGAGAGCAAGAACGTCGCTTCCCGCGAAAGCAAGCTCATCGAGGCTTACGCCGCGTTCCTGGCGGGTGACGCCGCGCGGGCGGAGCGCGGCTATCTGGCGCTGCTCGAGGAGTATCCCGAAGACATCGACGCGCGATATCAACTGGCCGAGACCTACTTTCATTTGAATCCGCTCCGCGGGCGGTCCATCGAGGAGGCGGAGGCGCCGCTCGACAAAGTGCTCTCTTATGATGGCAAGCACGCGGCGCTCGATCACCAGATCGATCTCGCTCAGCTGAAAGGGCAAAAGAAGATCGTGGCGGAGCTTGCCCGGCGCTCGCTCGAGCTGGGACGTAAAGACGCCAAAGAGGTGTTGCCCGTCCGTTGGGCGCACGCGTGGGCCAGCGGCGATGCGGTGGAGCGCAAGCAGCTCTGGGCGGAGCTGGCCGACCCCAGGACTGGCTGGAGCGCGCTGGCCCGCTGCTTCGAGCGATCGATCTGGCAGGGCGATGATCTGGACGACGCAGAGCGGCTGGCCAATATCGCGATCGCGCGGGATCAACTGGTCCAAGGCGAGCCGCTGGACAAGGCCGAAGGGTATGACTTCCTGGCCGTCGTCAATCTTGCGCGCGGGCGTTGGGCCGAAGCGCGCAAGAATCTGGAGACGGCCGCGCGAATGGTTCCTGGTCACCGGCATACGTACAACCTGCTCTGGGCGAGCACGATCGAGTTCTTCCCGGTGGGGGACGACACCTTGCACCGCGACCTGGAAACGGCCCGGGCGCTGCCGGCGAAGGACGAGTGGGACCTGCTCGACGGGACGTTCATGCAGGGCGCGCTGGCCGCGCGGCTGGGCGAAGACGGCGTCGCCTCGGAAGCGGCGGCAATGCTTTCTCACCGCGTCAATGAGCTGGCGAGCGCTTTGCCGCGCGATCTGGCGCGTGCCGTTCGCGCCCGGGTGGCGTACCAGCACGGCAAACGGGAAGACGCGCGGCTGGCGCTCGAAAAGATGGAGCTGCTGGTGCCGTTCTCTTCCGTCGACCGCTACGCGCAGCTGCCGGAGGTCTGGCTGCGCGTAAGGCTCGGGCAGTCGCAGATACCCAGCGGCAACTTTCTCTTCGCCGACTATCGGGCGGCCGTCTATCAGGCGCCGCTGGCCATCCTGCGCGGAAAGCAGGCCGACAACGCCGGCTATCGAGATACGGCGCTGCGCGAATACCAGCACTACCTGCGGCTGCGGAAGGATGCCGACGCCAGCTTCGCAGCCGAGATCAATTCCGTGCACGAGCGCGTCAAGGCCCTGACGAGCCCTTGAGGAATAGAATAAAAACCTCCGAGAGGGACCTCGATGACGAACGTACATTTTGACGCAGTGGTGGTGGGCTCCGGATTTGGCGGCTCGGTGTCGGCGTACCGGCTGGCGCAGGCGGGCCGCAAGGTGTGCCTGCTCGAGCGCGGCAAGGCGTACCCGCCGGGCTCGTTCGCGCGCCGTCCCAGCGAGATGCGCACCGCCTTCTGGGACCCGAGCGAAGGCCTGCACGGGCTCTTCGACATCTGGGACTTCCACCATTTGAGCGCGCTCGTCTCCAGCGGCCTGGGCGGCGGGTCGCTCATCTACGCCAACGTGCTGCTGCGCAAGGACGAGCATTGGTTCCAGGAGGCCGACGGCCGCAAGTGGCCGGTGACGCGCGCCGATCTGGAGCCGCACTACGACGAGGTGGAGAAGATCCTCAAGCCGCAGAAGCTGCCCTTCAGCGTCAAAGGCTACGACCTGGCGAAGACGCGCGCCTTCGGCAACGCGGCCACCGCCGCGCACCTCGATTGGCACCTCGCGGATCTCGCGGTTACTTTTCATAACCAAGGCCGTCCGCCGGTGCCGGGCGAATTCATCCGCGAGGGCGCGAACCTGCACGGCCGCCAGCGCCGCACCTGCACGCTGTGCGGCGAGTGCGACGTGGGTTGCAACGAGGGCGCCAAGAATACGCTCGACTACAACTACCTGACGCTGGCCAAGGAGCTGGGCGCCGAGCTGCGCACGCGCTGCGAAGTGCGCACGCTGAGCAAGGCAGGCAGCGGATTCGTAGTGACCTACGCCGACCACGCGCAGATGCCCGAGGGCGCCGCGCGCGGCAGCCAGCCGCCGCAGACGACCATCACCTGCGACAAGCTGATCATCTCCGCCGGCACGCTCGGCTCGACGTTCCTGCTGCTGAAGAATCGAGACGCGCTGGGCATCAAATCGCAGGCGCTGGGCTCGCGCTTCAGCGGCAACGGCGACCTGCTCGCCTTTGCCATGAAGGCCAAGGATCGCGAGGGCCAACCCAGCGAGGTCTCGGCCAGCCGCGGGCCGGTCATCACCAGCTACGGCCGCCACGCGGACGCGGCCGATCCGGGCGGCCAGGGCCAGGGCTTCTACATCGAAGACGCGGGCTA
>DATBAA010000516.1:0-4167 GCA_036271755.1 Myxococcales bacterium
TGAGGCGATCGAAGCAGTCCGCGAGCGCGGCAAGCCGCTGCGGCAAGGCGGGCTCGCCGCGGCGCTTCGGGATCTGCGCGATCTGGAAGAGCTGCCGGAGCGGCTGGGTCTGGACGTCGAGCTGGCGGGCGAAGTGACCCCGGGCTTTCAGTGCCGCTGCTCGCGCGAGCGCGTGACGGGCGCCTTGCGCACGCTCGACCCGGTGGAGCTGCGCGACATGGCCGAGCGCGATCGCGGCGCCGTCTGCTCCTGCGATTTCTGCGGCGAGAGCTATCGCATCTCCGCCGAAGAGCTCTTGAGCTACGCCGCCGGCCCCGCCTGACCGAACATGCCTTTGAGCTTCTGCACCGCGTGGTGGAAGTTCACCTTGGCGTTGGTCTCGGTGATGCCCAGCGTCTGCGCGATCTCGGCGAAGGGCAGATCGCCGTCGATGCGCAGGAGCAGCACTTCGCGCTGACGCTTGGGCAGCGCCGCCACCGCCTCGCGCAGCGCTCTCTGCTGCTGCAGGGCCTCGATGCGCGCGTCGGCGTTGCTCTCGGTAGGAGCGGCCTCGTGCTCCTGCGCGGCCTCGCTGCGGTCGAAGCGGGCCGTGTCGCGGACGTGGTTCTTGGCGAGGTTGACGACGATGCGGAAGAGCCACGACTTGAACGAGCCGCCGCGCCAGCCGCCCGCGCGCTCGCTGGCGTTGATGAAGGCGCGCTGGGCCAGGTCTTCGGCGTCGTCGTGATCGCGGGCGAAGCGCCGCGCGATGGCCAGCACCGGCCGCTGGTACCTGCGCACCAGCTCCTCGAACGCCTTGACGTCGCCCTGCCGGAACGCCTCCAGCAGCTCGGCGTCTCCGACAAGACCAGGCGCCGGGGGTTTCACATTCAGCACGGTTAGCGATTGACGGCCAAAAAAGCGAGGACTAGATCGCGCACGGCTGATCGACACTGCGCTCGGCCAAAAAAGGAAACCGAAGGATGCTCGATCTCAAGTGGGTGGTGGCGAATCTTCCCGAAGCGCGGCGGCGGCTCGCCACGCGCAACGCCGCCGCCGCGGAAGCGCTCTCGCCCATCGAGGCCCTCAGCGTCGAGCGCAAGCAGCTGATCCTCGCCAGCGAGACCGAGCGCGCCGAACAGAAGAAGGCCAGCGAGCAGATGCGCGTCCTGAAGGGCGACGAGCAGGCCGCCCTGCGCGCGCGCCTCAAGACTTTGAGCGACGGCGTGAAGGAGAAGGACGCGCTCCTCAAAGGCGTGGAAGATCAGATCGGCGCGGTGCTGATGACCGTGCCCAACCTGCCGCACGAGACGGTGCCGGTCGGGACCGAGGCCGACAACAAGGTCATCCGCGAGTGGGGCACGAAGCCCGAAGTGCCCAACGCCAAGGAGCACGTCGAGGTGGGCGAGAAGCTGGGCATGCTCGACTTCGAGCGCGCCGCCAAGGTGTCGGGCGCGCGCTTCGTCTTCTACAAAGGAGCGCTGGCGCGGCTGGAGCTGGCGGTGGTGCAGTTCTTCCTCGAGAACGCGCGGCAGCGCGGCTACCTGGAGCTGATTCCGCCGTATCTGGTGAACGCGGACTCGATGCGCGGCACCGGCCAGCTGCCCAAGTTCGAGGAAGATCTCTTCAAGACCACCAGCGGCTACTACCTCATCCCCACCGCCGAAGTGCCGGTCACCAACTATCACCGCGACGAGATCCTCGAATCGCTGCCGCTGCACTATGCGGCGTTCTCGCCCTGCTTCCGCAGCGAGGCGGGCAGCGCGGGCAAGGACACCAAGGGCATCATCCGCCAGCACCAGTTCCACAAGGTCGAGCTCGTCCGCTTCGAGAAGGCCGAGAACGCGCAGGCGGCCCTGGAGCAGCTGGTGCTGGACGCGCAGGCGCCGCTGCAGCAGCTGGGGCTTCACCACCGCGTCGTGCTGCTCAGCAGCGGAGACACGAGCTTCGCCAGCGAGAAGACCTACGACCTGGAAGTGTGGCTCCCAGGTCAGGGCGCCTTTCGCGAGATCAGCTCCTGCAGCAGCTTCGGAGAGTTCCAGGCCCGCCGCGCCCAGATCCGCTTCCGCCCGGCGCCCGGCGAGAAGCCTCGCTTTGCTGCCACCTTGAACGGCTCCGGCCTGGCGGTCGGACGCACGGTCGTCGCCATCCTGGAGAACGGCCAGCAGCCCGACGGCTCGGTCGTCCTACCTGAGGCCATACGTCCTTACATGGGCGGAATGGATCGGCTCGTACCCAGGTAGTGGTAGAAGCCTGCGGCATGAACCGAACCATTCTTTGCCTGATGCTCGCGGCTGCCGCGGCACAGGCCGCTCCGGCCAAAAAGGCCAAGGATCCCGTCGTCGTCATCACCACCAGCGCCGGCGTCTTCAAGGTCCAGCTGGATGCCGCCCACGCGCCGCTCAGCACGGCGAACTTCCTTCAATACGTGAAGGAGAAGCACTACGACGGCACCGTCTTCCACCGCGTCATCAAGGGCTTCATGGTCCAGGGCGGCGGCTTCGACGGCAAGCTGCACCAGATCGGCGCCGGGCACCCGGCGATCAAGAACGAGGCGGGCAACGGCCTCAAGAATGGCCCGGGCACGTTGGCGATGGCGCGCACCAACGTCGTCGACAGCGGCACCGACCAGTTCTTCATCAACACCGCCAACAACACGTTCTTGGACCACCGCGGCGAAAGTCCAAACGACTTTGGCTACGCGGTCTTCGGCAAGGTGATCGCCGGCATGGACGTGGTGCGCGTCATCGAGAACGTCCCCACCCAGAACAAGCCGTCGGCCGACGGCCTGGGCCTGGGTGACGTGCCGGTGAAGGATGTCATCATCAAGACCGCGCGGCTGGCGAAGTAGGCAGTCCTCGGCTAACGTCGGCAGGTCCACGAATGGAGGAGTGGCCGAGCGGCTGAAGGCGGCGGTCTTGAAAACCGCTGGCTCGAAAGGGCTCGCAGGTTCGAATCCTGCCTCCTCCGCCTTGGACCGCTTTTTTTAGGGAGTAGGCGCGGAAATGCAGCGGAGCGCAAAGCGCAAGCTCGGGATCGCGGCTGCGGTGGCGGCGCTGGTGGCAGCGGCGCTGTCGTCGTCCGCCATCCATCGCCTGCACGAACGCACGCTGCGCCGGCTCTCCGGGCAGGTGGCCGGAAGCAACAGCGCGCGCGCCCGCGAAGCGTTCGAGACGCGGCTGCGGCTCATCGGCGCCCAGGCGCAAGCCGCCGCCGCCCTTCCGCAGATCCTGGGGCAGGTGGCCACCTTCGACGCCGCCACGCTCAAGGACGGCTTTCGCAGCGAGACCTGGTGGGCGCCGTTCCGCCAGGAGTTCTCCGTCTACGGCGTCGCCACCGACGGCCCGGGACTGGCCGCCGTCGAAGGCATGAACCCTGCTCAGCTTCCCGCCGAGCCGCTCATCCGCGAGGCGCGCGAGAAGCGGCTCACTTCGGGCCTCATCCTCGCCGGCCCCAAGGAGTGGCCTTACGCGGCGGCTGCCGCGGCGGTGGAGATGCCCAGCCCGCGGCCGGCGGTGGTCTTCCTGGCGCAGGCCATCGATCAGGCCTTCGCGGAAGATCTGGCCACCCGCGTCGGCGGCGGCGTGCTGGTGAGCGACGGCCGCGAAGCGCTGCTGACCGCCGGCAACGACACCGAGCAGGCGCGGCTGCGTCCGGCCATCGGCCACGAGCGCGAGGGCAAGTTCGAGACGGCAGATCCCTCGTGGGCCGCCGCCGCGCTGCCGCTGGTGGGCAACATCACGCTCTGGACGTACGGCTCGGTCGGCGCGCAGGCGGTCGACGTCCGGCGCGACGAGACGCTGACCCGCGCCGGCATCTGGGCCCTCGCGATCCTGGTCGCTGCCTTCTCGCTCTATCTGGGCCTCGCGTCGCCAAGGGAGGGCCCGGCGGGGTTGACCGGCGGCACGGGCGAGCTGTGGGGCTCTTCCGGTCAGACGCCCATCATGATGGCCGGCCCGGGCTTGCTCGTGCCGGTGCCCAAAACCGCGCATCCGGTGCAGGTCGCGGCGGACGTCGAGGCGGCGACGTCGGTGCGCAGCGCTCCTCCCAAGCCCGGCAGGAACGTCTTCGGCCGCTACGTGCTGATGGACCGCCTGGGCGAGGGCGGCATGGCCGAGGTGTACACGGCCGTGGTCCACGGCGCGGAGGGCTTTCGCCGCACCTTCGTCATCAAGCGGCTGCGTCCGG
>DATBAA010000517.1:0-2573 GCA_036271755.1 Myxococcales bacterium
CGTCATGCGGCGCAGCAGCGCCTCGCCGCCAGATTGCTGCGCGGAACGCTGTGAGTCGCGATTCACGAAACCGCTGATGCCGCACATCGGTCCTCCGTAAAGCCGTACAGGGCAAGGATTCGAGAGAAAGGATCCGCCGCAAGCGGCTCTTCAGACCGCACCGGGCGGGCCGAGAGCTCACTTGCGGCGGAGATCAGGCCTGTAGCCAATGAGGCTACGTGTCCAGCCTCGACCAGCCTGGTTTCTGGCGGGCGGCTGCCGACGTCGGTGGCGACGACGATGCGGCCCAGCGCAATGGCCTCGCGGACGCTGACGGAGTCGCCGTCGGCCAGCGTCGGCCGGACGAAGACGTCGCAAGCCGCCATCAGAGCCAGCGCCTGCGGCCGCTGCAGCTCGCCGAAGCTCTGCACGCCTTCGGCGCGGACGTTCTCGCTGCCGGGCCCGTACAACGCCAGCCGTGCGTGAGGAAGCTGGGCGCGGACCGCTGCGAAGGCCTCCAAGAGGATGCCCTGGCCATATTCAGGACGCGGAGCAATCATCGCGCAGAAGAGCAAGTCGCCATCGGTTCGTACAAACCCGCGCGGCGCATCGCCGGGCTTCACCGAAGCCGGAGAGAACGCCGGCAGCACCACCGCGTCATTGACGCCGCAGCCGGCCAGCGCATCGCGGATCTGCCCGCTGACCGCGATGACGTTGCGATACTGCGAGAGCACCGCCCGCGCCGCCTTCTGCCGCGCCGGACTCGCGGAAAGCCACGCGGGTCCGAGCCCGGAGTGCAGCGTGATCATCGCGCCGCCCGAGAGCCGGCCCGCCGCCGCGCAGGCCTGGGCCAGCAGCCACGACTTGGGGTTGGCGCCGTTGGTGTGCAGGTGGATGCGAAAGCCGCGCGCGGCCTTGCCGGTCAGATACGCCGCGAAGGCCGGCATCGAGCCGGCGCCGTGGACGCCGTCGGCCGGAAGCTGCCCCTTGCCGATGTCCAGCACCTGACTGTCGCCGCCGCTCTTGCGGACCGCCTTGAAGAGCTCCTCGACATGGGTCGCGACACCCCCTGCCGGCGGTGGGAAGTCGCCCACCTGGAGGACCTTGATGGTGTTGGAAGACTTTTCCATGTCCGACCGCAAGCTGCTCACTGATCGTCAGGCGCGGGAGAGGGTGCGGTCAGGCAAGTGCACGCTGACGCGCGGCGGCGCAGCCGGAGTGCGCGCTACTACCGCGTAGCAACGGGCCAATTCCTGGGCGAGCGACTGCGGCGTCGCGGCGTCGAAAGCTGCTCTTCTGGCGGTTTGCCCCACCCGATGAGCCAGATCCGCGTCGTCGAGGACGTGACCCAGGCGGCTGCCGAGCGCCGCCGGAGAGCGCGGCGGCACCAGCCAGCCGGTGCGGCCTTCGCGGATCCAGACCGGATGCGAGCCGACTCCGGTGGCGATGACCGGCGCCCCGACCGCTAGCGCTTCGGGAACGGGATCGGGCGAGCCGCCGGCGCGCGACGGCGCCACCACCACAGCGGCGTGCGCGAAGATCGACGGAAGCTGGTTGGCGTGGACGGCGTGCACCACCACCCGTTTGAGCATTCCGGCGGCGGCGGCCTGGGCGCGCAGGCGCGGCGCCTCGTGGCCCTCGCCGGCGATGAGCAGCTTCAAGTCAGACCGCGTGCGCGCCGCCGAGAAGAAAGCCAGCAGCAGGTCGTGATGGCCGCGGTCGGGCCCGTCGCAAGGTGAAGAGGCGACCACCCAGCGGCTGTTGCGGTCGAGCATCGGCGGGTGCGCCGCCACCAGCTCGTTCGCTTCGACGAGGCTCCTCATCACCACGGTGGTCGAAACCGGCGCTCCCTGCTGCAGCAGAGACTCGCGCACCCCAGCGCCGGCGCAGATGGTCCGCTGCGCCAGCCGGGCGGCGCGGGCGGTCTTGGCGTGGGCATGCTCACCGTGGGCTTCGAGCACCAAAGGCAGGCCCATCAGCCGCGCCGCCAGCGCAACCTTGAGGTGGCTGCGCCGGGCATGGATGGCCGCCGGCCGCATTTTGTACAAACTGCGCAGCAGCCCAATGAGCTCGCCCGGCACCTGCTCGAGATGGTACCCGAGCTCGTTCAACGACTCCGCCACCGCGCTGTCGTATTCTCCGACGTACGCGATCTTCTTCGAATTGCGCATCCCCAACCCCCGACCCCGAGCTTCCCAGTAGAGGAAGCGTCCGCAAGGAAGCTGAGCAGCGGGCTCGATTCTGGCAAGGGCCAGCCGTGCCAGACCGGACAACCAAACGACCGCCCGGTCTGCGAAACATCCCAACGCAACAAGCCGCCACTAGCCTCAAAGCAGAAACTGGTAGCGAATGCTGCACAGTGTTAGAGACGGTTCATGGCTGGAACTATCGATGAGCCTGCACCGCGGATCACTCGCGTCTACCTTGATGGGTGGCCGGCGCTCGGTGAACATGAGATTTTGCTGCCCCTTCAGCCTCGGCGTACGGTTCTCGTTGGGCGGAATGCCGCAGGCAAGTCTGCTCTTTTGGAAGGCGTCTACCGCGGGCTAAGGGAGCCGTTGGCACGCCAGCACAGAGCCGCTCCCCATCGTTTC
>DATBAA010000518.1:0-1776 GCA_036271755.1 Myxococcales bacterium
GATGACGAAGAGCAGCGCGACGAGGATCCAGACGGGCAGGGCGGCCTTGGCACAGCGCCGCCGCACCTCGCCCGAGGTCTTCCAGCGCAGATAGCCGAGGCCGTGCGCGGCCAGCGTCGCCGCGGTGAAGACGCCGACGCCGATGGTGTACCAATCGAGCACGCCGGGCCGCTCGACGTTGGCGCGAAAGTTCCCGAAGAGCGGCGTTGCGAACGCCCCGCTGCCGTCCAGGCCGACGCCGCGCAAGACGTTGCCCAGCGCGGCTCCGAGCACGACGGCCAGCAAAAGGCCGGAGAGCGCGAAGACCGCGTCCCAGAAGGCCCGCCAGAGCGCCCCCGGCAGCTGCGCGCGAAACTCGATGGAGACCCCGCGCAAGATGAGCAGCCAGAGCACCAGCATCAGCGGCAGGTAGAAGCCGCTGAACGAGATGGCGTAGGCCCGCGGAAAGGCAAAGAAGAGCGTGCCGCCGGCGGCGATGAGCCACACCTCGTTGCCGTCCCAGACCGGGCCAATCGCGGCCAGGACCTGCCGCCGCTCGGCCTCGGTGCGCGCCACGAAGAGGTGGACGATGCCGGCGCCGAAGTCGAAGCCGTCGAGCACGACGTAGATCGCGAGCATGGCCGCGACGTTCGCGTACCAGAGCGCGGTCACTCGTGCGCCCCGGCCGCGTAGGGCCCGCGCGCGATCTCACGGCCGACGAGGAAGAGGAACAAGACCCCGATGACCAGATACAAGCCGGCGAAGCCCAAGGTGGTGAAGAGGGTGTCGCCGGCGGTCACCAACGGAGAGGTTCCCGCCGACGTGCGCAGCAAGCCGTAGATGAGCCACGGCTGCCGGCCCAGCTCGGCCGTCATCCAGCCGGCGGTGGTCGCGATGTAAGGGAAGGGCACCGAGAGCAGCAAGATCCAGAGCGCCCAGCGCGACTCCGCGAGCCGCCGGCGCCAGAGCAGGAGCGCCGAGAGCGCCAGCACCGCGACGAAGACCGTCCCCAGCCCGACCATCACGTGGTACGCGTAATAAAGTAATTCGATGTTGTCGGGCCACTGATCCTGCGGAATGTCCTCCAGCCCCTTCACCGGGCTGCTGAAGTGGCCATAGGCGAGAAAGCTCAACACCGCCGGCACGTAGATTGGGTTCTCGAGCTTGTGGTGCTCCATGTCCGGCTGGCCAATCAGCGCGATGGGCGCGCGCGGCTCGGTCTTGAACGCGCCCTCCATGGCGGCGAGCGTCGCGGGCTGCGCGGTGGCGAGCAGCTTTCCCTGCGCGTCGCCGGTGGGAAAGATCTGCAGCAGGCTCGCGATGAGTCCGGTGACGACTCCGATGCGCAGGTTCTTCGCCGCCGCCTCCAGATGCTCGCCCGACAAGGTCCAATAAGCGCCCACGGCGGCCACCGCGAACGACGCGGTCACCACCGAGGCGCTCATGTTGTGCAGGTACTCCCAGACCGCCCAGCGGTTGAGCAGGTAGTCCCAGAAGCTGGCCAGCTGCAGCGCGCCGCCGGCGCCGATCGAGTGGCCCACCGGGTACTGCATGAAGGCGTTGGTGACGATGATGAAGTAGCCCGACAGCCACGACCCGCCGAAGAGCGCCGCCGCGCTGGCGAAGTGTGCCTTGGGTCCCAGCCGCTTCTCGCCAAAGAGAAACAGGCCCAGGAAGGTCGACTCGAGAAAGAAGGCGAAGACGCCTTCCATGGCCAGCGTGGTCCCGATGACTCCGCCGGCATATTGAGAGAAGCGCGCCCAGTTGGTGCCGAACTGGAACTCGAGCGGAATGCCG
>DATBAA010000519.1:0-10098 GCA_036271755.1 Myxococcales bacterium
GCGGGTCGACCGCGCGCAAGATCTGCTCGAAGCCCGCGAAGGATTCGACGGCGCCGGCGGCCGCCGCTTCCAGGCTCTCTTCGCCGGCCAACGCCGCCTCCAGCCGCTGGGTGAACTGGCCGAAGCCTTGGCGCGAGCCGCTGCCCAGGTACTCGAGGCCGCCCTCCTGCAGCTCGGGCCGCTTGCGCAGCACCGCCTCTTGCACGAGGCCGCCCAGCTGCGAGCCCTCCAGGACGTACGCGTGCCCCAAGAGCCGCGCCGGTTGCCGCAGCGCCGAGAGCCGCATCTTCTGCCCCAAGACCAGCGCCTGCAGCGCGGCGGCGTCGACCTCGAGCGGATCTGCCTTCAAGTGAGCGAGGTCGCGGGTCAGGAGCGCCCGCCGCTCGAAGATGGCGCCCACCACGCTGCGCAGGACGGCGTCTCGCGAGAGCTCCAAGGCGTGCAGCAGCTCGCCGTGGATCAGGTCGACGGCGCGCAGGAAGCTGGCGTAGTGGGCGATGGGTACGGTGCCGTCCATCACCGACTTTCCGTAGGGCAGGCCCTCGACGCGCCGGTGCGCCGCGGCGGTGGCGGCGCGCAATCGGGCTAGCGGAGTCTCCATGGCGCCCACCCTAAACCCAATGGAACCCGAGGGATGACCGTTACGAGCGATTTCCACCGTTGGACAGCCCGCGTTACGGAAAGTTGCGTTCGCATCAGAAGCGGCGGCATTCTTTTTGCCGATGACCGAGGCGCGCGTCGGCGGCAACATCATCCTCGCTCGGCGAACCTTCGTGCAGCAGCGCGGCGGCGATGCGCTTTGGGAGAAGGTGCTCCGGCATCTACCGGTGGAGGACGCAAAGTCCCTGCGCCGGGTGCTCCTGGTAACGACCAGCTATCCGCTGGAGCTCAACCTGAAGCTGGACGAAGCGGTGGCCCGCGAGCTCTACCCGGGCGACCCGAAGCGCGCCTTCCTCGAGATGGGCCGCGGCTCGGCCGAGGTGAACCTCAAAGGTCCTCACCGCGCGTTCGTCCGCGAGGGAGACCCGCACCACCTGCTCTCGTTCACCGAGACCATCTACGCCTACTATTACGGCGAGGGCCGCCGCTCGTACGAGAAGACGGGCCCCAACTCGGCCACGCTGGTCACCCACGGCGCGCCGCCGGCCACTCCGGGCGACTGCCTGACCGTCGTCGGCTGGCACGAGAAGGCCATCGAGATGTCGGGCGGCGCGACGGTGCAGGTGACGGAGACGCGCTGCCGCACGCGCGGCGACGCCGTCTGCGAATACAAGTGCTCCTGGTCCTGACGTGCCCTTCAGCATCGAAGTGGCGGTCCAGCCGCCGGACATCGATTACCTGGGCCACGTCAGCAACCTCGTCTATCTGCGCTGGGTGCAGGACGTCGCCATCGCCCACACCACCGCGCTCGGCCTCGCCGCCAAGGACTACCTCGCGCTCGGCAAGGCGTGGGTCGTCCGCAAGCACCAGATCGAGTATCTGCGGCCGGCGAAGAGCGGAGACGTGCTCACCGTCGAGACGCGCGTATCCTCGATGAGCGTCGCCTCCAGCGTGCGCGAGACCCGCATCCTGCGCGGCGCCGAAGAGCTGTGCCGCGCCAGCACAGATTGGGTCTTCTTCGACCTGGCCCGGGGCAGACCGGTGCGGGTTCCGCCCGAGGTCTCGGCCCGTTTTCCCATCGAACCCTGAAATTCCAGATATGGTTCGCGCATGACCGTCGCGGTGATCACTGGGGCCTCAGCCGGGCTGGGCGCGGAGTTCGCGAAGCTCTTCGCCAAGGACAAGCACGACCTGCTGCTGGTGGCGCGCAGGCTCGACCGCCTCGAGGTCATCGCGAAGCAGTTGAGCGACGCGCACGGCGTTCAGGTGCACGTGCTGGCCTGCGATCTGGGAATGCCCGACGGCGCCTCCAAGGTGGTGGCCGAAGCGCAGCGCCTCAACTTGGAGATCGACTTCCTGGTCAACAACGCCGGCTTCGGCACCAGCGGCGCGTTCGTCACCTCCGACACCGGCCGCGAGATGGAGATGGTGCAGGTGAACATCGCCACGCTGGTCGAGCTGACGCGGCTGGTGCTGCCGCAGATGGTGGCCCGCAAGCGCGGCCGCGTCTTGAACATCGGCTCAACGGCTGGATTTCAAGCCGGGCCTTATATGGCCACCTATTATGCCAGCAAGGCCTTCGTGAACCTGTTCACCGAAGCCATCTCCTACGAGCTGCGCGGCACCGGCGTGACCGCCACCGTCAGCTGTCCGGGAGCCACCGCCACCGAGTTCGCGCTGGTGGCCGGCAACGCCAAGTCGCGGCTCTTCCGCATGGGCGCCGCCTCCGCGCCGCAGGTCGCCTCGGAGGCCTATCGCGCCATGCTGGCCGGCAAGCCGATGATCGTCCACGGCCTGAAGAACAAGCTGGTGGTGCAGTCGCTGCGGGTGAGCCCGCGGGCCGTCATCCGCGCGGTGGCAGCCGCCCTCAACCCCGTGCCGAAGCCGTAATCAACGCAGCTTGCTGAGCAGCCGGTCGGTGTTGAGGCCGACCTGGATGCGGCAGATGAGGCCCCGCGCGTCGAAGCGGAAGATGACCCGGCCGGGCACCTCGTGCGTCTTGCCGCCGCTGTCGATCGAGCCGGAATACGAGGCGGCCAGACCTTCCGGCGTGCGGTAGACGGCCACCTCGCTGAACCTCGCCGCGGGAAACTCCGCGAAGGTCCTGGCGGTGAAGTCGCGGAACTTGTCCCGGCCTTCGATGGTGGCCGAGAGCCGGTTCTCGCCCGGCAGCAGATAGACCACGTCCTCGCTGCAGAGCGCGGCGACGCCGTCCCAGTCGCGGGCGGAGAGGCGCTCGAAGTAGGCGTGCACCGCTTCGGCTTCGGCGGCGGAGGTGCGCGGCAGCGCGTGGCCGATGGCGCTGGAGATGCGCAGCAGCACGTCGGTGGTCTGCGCCGGCTTGAAGAGCACGGAGGTGAAGCCGGCGGCCTTCGGATCTTTGACGAAGGGCGCGCGCCAGGCGGTGTGCAGCAGCACCGGCGCGGGCGCGGCGGCGATGGCGATCTTCTCCGCGGCGCCGAACTGGTTGTCGGGCCAGCTCTCCAGCGAATCGACCAGCACGGCGTCGAAGCGCGCCTCCTCCAGCGCCAGGAAAGTGGTCGAAGCGGAGTCGGCCACGATCACCTCATAGCCCTCCTCCCGCAGCAGCGCGGCGAGGATCTCGCGGGTGTCGAAGTCTTCGTCGGCGACCAGCACGCGCGGCATTCGCTAGAACCTTTTGCAGAGAGGTTCGGACGCTAACACCGGGAGTGCGGGGTAAAGAAATAGCGTACTTGTACTATCAGGCCTCTTTGCGGCCATAACCTGTTGCAACAGCTAGGAAAATTGCCGCGAAGAGCGCCCAGGAATAGGTGTTGTACAGGCCGGCTTCGAGCGGTGAAACACGCGGAAGCCCGTACGGCGCGCCCGCTCCGCTGCTGCTGGAGGCCAGGATGGTGGGGACGCAATAGGGCAGCAAGAACGGCCAGGTGCACACCGTCATGTCGAGCAGGTTCGCGCGGCGATAGGGCGAGAGTCCGGCGGCCGCGCCGGTGCGTTTGGCCATCTCGCCGACCGAGAGCATGGCGACGATGGAGTGCGTCGTCAGCAGCACCGCGCCGCTCACCGCCGAGACGATCCAGATCTCCGTCTTGCGCGCGCTCTGGCCTCCGCGCGTGCTGAACGCCACCAGCGCGTCGAGAGCGCCCGTCGCTTGCAGGGTGGCGACCATTCCCAGGAGGAGGATGGTGAAGACGGTGGCGCCCAGGCCGCGGCTGATGCCGTCGACGACGAGGCCGCGCGCCGAGAACGCCGCCTTGTCCAGGTAGACGATCTGCGACGGCTGCAAGAGACCCAGCGCGAGGCCCAGCAGCGTGGCGGCGAGGATGCCGAGCAGCATTCCCTCGAGCAGCGGCTTCTTGCGCAAGAGCAGCACGAAGACCAGCGCCGGCACCAGCAGCATGGGCAGCCCGCGCGGCGAGGTGGCGATGAGGGCCGTGGCCTGCAGCGCGTGGCCGTTGGAGGCTCCGTTGAGCAGCGCGGAGGCCAGCGCCGCCAGCGCGCCGGCGGGGATGACGTACTTGAGCCGGCTGCGCACCACGCCGCCGATGTCGGCTCCTTGAGTGCCCGCCGAGGCAATGGTGGTGTCGCTCATGGGCGAGATGGAGTCGCCAAAGGTGGCTCCGCCGAGGATGGCGCCGATGAGCACCGGCGGGCTGCAGCCCAGCACGCCGCCGGCCGGATAGAGCAGCGGCGCCGCGAGCAGGATGGTGCCGAAGCTCGTCCCGGTGGCGGTGGAGACCAGCGCGCAGGCAGCGAACGCGGCGACGACGAAACCCGATGGCCCCAGATGCGCCGCCTGCGCCAGCCACGCCAACGAGGCGATGAAGCCCGAGGCGGAGAGCAGCGCGCCCAGGACGCCCGCCAGCATCCAGGCCATGATCATCACCATCACGATGGGCTGGCTCATGCCGGCCAGCGCCGTGTCGCAGAACTGCTTGCGGTCGCGCGCCAGCAAGAGGCCGAGCGTGAGCGCGGCGATGAGCACCGGCCAGAAGCCCTTCTCGTCGGGAGCGCCGCTCAGCGCCAGCCAGGTCACGCCGGCGAGAAAGAGCACGAACGGCAGGAGCGCCCCCGCGAGGCCGCCGCGAAAGCGCAACGGAGGAGCAGGCTCTTGCACGCAGCGACCTTACACGGCTTCCAGTTGCGGCGCGGGCGCGCTACACCAGTGCCCTTCATGAGCGACGACGCCTTCACGCTCTACGACCTGCGAATCGAAGTCCTCCGCGGCGAGCGGCCGATGATCTGCAATCACCGCGAGGGAGACTTCTTCACGCTCTCGGGCGAGAACCTCAGCTTCCCGCCCGGCCAGACGTTCCCGCTCTATCCGCTGGCGGCGCTCCTGCCGCTCTTGCCGGCCAAGCAGCGCGAGACGCATCCCAACGACTGGATGACCACCGACGCCATCATCGCCTGCCCCGACCCGCACTGCGGCGGCCGCTTCAAGATCACCCGCGCCGGCAAGCGCGTCTTTCGCCATTCAGAGACCACCGCGGAGCCGTTGCCATGATCGAGCTCTCGCCCGGCTATCGGATCTCGCGGCTGATCAAGGGCGGCTGGCAGCTGGCGGGCGGCCACGGGCCCATCGACAAGGCCAACGCCGTCAAAGACATGTTCGCCTACGCCGAGGCGGGCATCACCACGTTTGATTGCGCGGACATCTATACGGGCGTCGAGGAGCTGATCGGCAGCTTCCTGCGCGAGTGGCGGGCGGTGCATCCGTCGCTGCCGCTCCAAGTTCACACCAAGTACGTGCCCGATCTGGAGTCGCTGGCGACGCTGAAGCCCGAGGCAGTGGAGGCGACCATCGATCGCTCGCTGCAGCGGCTGGGCGTGCCGATGCTCGACCTCGTGCAGTTCCACTGGTGGGACTTCGATCAGCCCGGCTACGTCGAGACCGCCGGCGTGCTGGGCGAGCTGCGGCGCAAGGGAAAGATTCGCAACGTCGGCACCACCAACTTCGACGCCGAGAGGCTGCGGCAGCTGCTCGACGCGGGCGTGCCCGTGGTGTCGAATCAGGTGCAGTATTCGCTGCTGGACCGCAGGCCGGCCGGCGCGCTGTCCAGGCTCTGCGCCGCGAGCGGGGTGAAGCTGCTCTGCTACGGCGCGCTCGCGGGCGGCTTTCTCTCGCCCAAGTGGCTGGGGCAAGCCGAGCCGCAGGAGCCGCAAGAGAACCGCTCGCTCACCAAGTACAAATTGATCATCGAAGAGGCCGGCGGCTGGGGTCACTTTCAAGAGCTGCTGCGGGCGCTGACCTCCATCGGCGCGAAGCACGGAGTCTCGTGCGGCGCTGTCGCGCTGCGCTGGACGCTGGACCAGCCGCAGGTGGCGGCCGCCATCGCCGGAGCGCGCAGCGCGGCCCACCTGCGCGGGACGCTCGAGGCGCTGACGTTCTCGTTCGACGACGCGGACCGCGCCTCGCTGCGGGCCATCCTGGCCAAGGAGCCCGGGCCCGCGGGCGAGATCTACGCCTTGGAGCGCGAGAAGGGCGGCCGTCACGCCCGCATCATGAAGACGAATCTCAACCGGAGCTGACATGCTTTTGATCGCACTCTTGCTGGCCGCCGTTCCCGCTCCCGCCGAAATTTTGAAGAACCTGCACACCACCGTCCGCCAGGGCGGCGTGGTCATCTCGCGCGACGGCAAGCAGGTGGCCTGGGTGACGCAGGTGCAGACGCCGGACGGGCCGTCCTGGGACGAGTCGATCATCCAGGTGCGCGACGAGAGCGGCAAGCTGAAGCGCATCACCGCCACCGGCAAGGACCAGAAGCCGTGCGACGAGGGAGACTTGGAATTCAGCGCCGACGGCCAGTGGCTGGCGTTCTTGTCCGACGCCGCGCGGCCGCACCAGCCGCAGCTCTACACGGCCAACTTGAAGACCGGCGAGGTGAAGCAGCAGACCTGGGCAGACGGGCACATCGCGAAGCCGCGCTTCTCGCCCGACGGCCGCTTCATCGCGGTGCTCTACATGGAGGGTGCGCTCGACGTGCTGGGGCCGCTGCGCGCGACGCCGCGGCAGACCGGAGTGGTGGGCGAGACGCCGGTGGAGCAGCGCATCGCCATCGTGCTCTTCGACAACACCGGCACGCTGCGGCCCATCAGCCCGAAGGATCTCTACGTCTACGAATACGGCTGGCGTCCCGACGGGCAGGGCTTCGTCGCCACCGCGGCGCACGGCTCGGGCGACGACAACTGGTGGATCGCGAAGCTCTACTTCATCGCCCGCGGCGGCGAGGCGCAGGTCATCTACGAGCCCAAGCTGCAGCTCTGCGAGCCGGCCTTCAGCCCCGACGGGAAGAGCATCGCCTTCATCGAGGGCTTGATGAGCGACCAGGGCTCGAACGGCGGCGATCTCTTCGTCATGCCCGCGGCCGGCGGCAAGCCGCGCAACCTCACGCCGGGCTATCGCGGAAGCCCTTCGACGCTGCGCTGGCTCGACGCCGGCAACTTGCTCGTCGGAATGCAGATCGAAGGCGACTCGGCTTTTGCGCGCGTAAGCTTGGGCAGCGAGAAGCCCGCGGTGCTCTGGCGCGGGCCGTTCAGCTTGTCGGTCGGCCGGGCCATCAGCCTCGCCATCGCGGGCGACGGCAAGACCACCGCCGCCGTTCGCGAGAGCTTCAACGCGCCGCCCGAAGTGGTGATGGGTCCGATCGGCAACTGGAAGCCGATTACGCAAGTCAACGCGGCGCTGAAGAGCCCGGCGGGCGAGGCGCGCAGCCTCACCTGGAAGAGCGACAAGCTCGACGTGCAGGGCTGGCTGCTCTCGCCGGCGGTCAAACCCGCTTCCGGAAAAGCTCCGATGGTGGTCATCGTCCACGGCGGGCCTGCGGCGGCGGTGCGGCCCTCGTGGTCGGAGGCGGCGCTGCTCCTCGCCAGCCAGGGCTACTACGTCTTCGAGCCCAACCCGCGCGGCTCGTTCGGCCAGGGCGAAGCCTTCACCGAAGGCAACGTGAAGGACTTCGGCTACGGCGACCTCCGGGACATCCTGGGCGGCGTCGACGCCGCGCTGGCAGCGGCTCCCATCGACCCGGAGCGCGTCGGCATCTACGGCCACAGCTACGGCGGCTACATGGTGATGTGGGCCGTCACCCAGACGGGCCGCTTCCACGCCGCGGTGGCCAGCGCCGGCCTCTCCAACTGGCAAAGCTATTACGGGCAGAACCAAATCGATCAGTGGATGCTGCCCTACTTTGGCAAGAGTGTTTACGAAGACCCGGCCATCTACCGCCGCTCCAGCCCCATCGAGTTCATCCAGCGCGTCCACACGCCCACGCTGGTGCTGCACGGCGAGCGCGACGCCGAGGTTCCGCTGCCGCAGGGGCAGGAGTTCTGGCACGCGCTGAAGGCCCTGGGCGTGGAGACGCAGTTCGTGGTGTACGAAGGCGAAGGTCACCGCATCCGCAAGCCGGCCAACGCGCGCGACCACGCAGAGCGGCTCGTCGGCTGGTTCGACAAGCACCTGACGCCGCCGCCTGCGAAAGCCGTCCAGTGATCCTGGCGCTGCTCCTCGCCATGACTCCCGCCGATTCGCTGCACGCGCTCATCGACCGCGACTGGGCCTCTCGCCTGGCCGAGTCTCCGCAGCGCGCCACCTACGCGGGCGTGCACGAGTACGACGACAGGTTGGGCCAGGTGGACGAGGCCTCGCAGCAGCGGCGCCTTGTGGAGCTGAAGCAGCGCTTCGCCGAGCTGCAGGCCATTCCCCGGGGCGGCCTGCCGCGCGCCGATCAGGTGAACGCCGAGGTGCTGGCGGAAGAATTGCGCGCCCGCATCGCGCACATCGAGGTGAAGCAGTACCTGATCACCATTCAAGGCGACGAGAGCTTCTATTCCAACCTGAGTCAGCTGCCGCGCAACCAGCCGCTGCACGACGTCGCGGAGTACGAGAAGTACTTGAAGCGGCTGCGCGACATTCCCCGCTACTTCGACGAGAACCTGGCGCTGATGCGGACGGGTTTGAAGCTGGGCATGACCTCGCCGCAAGTCATCCTCAAAGGCCGCGACCAGGCCGCGCGGATGCACGCGGTGAACGATGTTCACCAGAGCGTCTTCTACAAGCCGTTCGAGAAGATTCCTGCGGCCATTCCCGCCGCCGAGGCGGCCCGCCTGCGCGCCGCGGGAGAAGCGGCCATTCGCGAGGCGGTGGTCCCGGCGTATGCCAAGGTCGCGAAGTTCATCGCCGAGGAATATATCCCGGGCGCGCGCAAGACCATCGCGGCGAGTGAGTTGCCCGGCGGCCGCGAATACTATCGATCGCAGATCCGCGAATATGTCACCAAAGACATATCGCCCGAGGAGATCCACGCGCTGGGCCTGCGCGAGGTAGCGCGCATCCATGCGGAGATGGAGTCGATCAAGACCGAGGTCGGCTTCAAAGGCGACTTCGCCGCGTTCCTGGTCTACCTGCGCACCGATCCGCAGTTCTATGCCAAGACGCCCGAAGAGCTGTTGATGCGGGCGGCGTATATCGCCAAGGACATCGACGGCCGGCTGCCCGCGTTCTTTGGCGTCCTGCCGCGGCTGCCGTACCGGGTGGAGGCGGTGCCGGCGGACATCGCGCCATTTTATACCGGCGGCCGCTATGTGGAGGCCTCTGCAGGCAGCGACGAGCCCGGAACCTATTGGGTCAATACCTATGATCTGAAGAGCCGCCCTTTGTATGTGCTGCCCGCGCTGACCCTGCACGAGGCGGTGCCCGGGCATCACTTGCAGATCGCGCTGGCGGCCGAGCAGCACGGCCTGCCCGCGTTCCGCCGCTTCTCCTACTTCTCCGTCACCGGCGAAGGCTGGGGGCTTTACGCGGAGAAGCTGGGCCAGGAGATGGGCGTCTACAAAACGCCTTACGAACGCTTCGGCCGGCTCACCTACGAGATGTGGCGCGCGTGCCGGCTGGTGGTCGACACGGGAATGCACGCCATGGGCTGGCCGCGCGAGAAGTCGATTTCCTTCATGCGCGACAACACGGCGCTCTCCGAGCACGAGATTGAAACCGAGACCGACCGTTACATCGGCTGGCCCGGCCAGGCGCTCTCGTACAAGATTGGAGAGCTGGCCATTCTCGAGCTGCGCCGAAAGGCCGAGGTTGCGCTCGGCCCTCGATTTGATAAGCGGAAGTTTCACGACGCCATTCTTTCCACCGGCTCGGTTCCGTTGCCGGTGCTCGAAGAAGAGATCGACCGCTTCATCAACCAATCGCACTGAAAGAGAGCTTCCCCCATGCGCTTTGCAATCCTGCTGGCTTTCGCCGCCGCTTGCGCCTCCTCGAAGTCCAATGAGCTGGGCCCGGCCAACGGTCCGGCCTCGTCCGCGCCGCTGGGCGCCGCCGCCGGCCCGTCGTCCGCTCCGGGGCTCGCGTCGCAAGGCAACGTCTTCCGGGCCACGCTCACCGCGGCCAACGAAGTCCCGCCGCCCACCGTCGATGCGTCGAAGCCGCCCATGGGCACGGCCACCTTCACCGTCGGCCCCAGCAGCGTCTCGTACAGCGTGAAGGTGACCAACCTCACCAGCGCCTATACGGCC
>DATBAA010000520.1:0-13991 GCA_036271755.1 Myxococcales bacterium
ATACGGGCCGATCGGGCGCTGGACGGCTTTCCGGTGCTGCTGCTCTCGAGCGAAGCCAAGGTCGAGCCTTCCGCGGAGTCGCTGGGCGCCGCCGGCTTCCTGCGCAAGCCCGTGATGCCCGATGAGCTCCTGGGCGTCATCGCGCGGCTGCTCGCGGCCGCACCCTGAAGAGCGCCCTCGCCTTCAAGAGCCCCGACGATCGCGCTACTCTTCGTGTCCGAGCGCCGCCGCGTCGGTTGGAGAGGCCTGCCTGGTGTCGAGCAGGATCTGGCGGATGGAATCCGCGTACTGCGCCTGGGCCTCGCTCTTCTCCTCGAAGCGCGCGCGCAGATCGCCGATGGCGCTGCTCGCGAGCCGGCGCGAGACGGTGGCGGTCTCTTCCAGCGCGCGCACCGCCGCCCAGAGCGCCCGCTCCACCGCGTCGGCCTGCTCGGAGGCCACGCTCTGCAGCGAGAACGCGTGGCCGACGTGGCAGCGAAACGATTGGAAGCCGTTCAGCGCCGTCTCGGTCAGCTTGCCCTGGCAGAGCGGGCAGACGAAGTCCGACGGCACGCCCAGCTCGTCTCCTTCCAGCTCGGAGATCGCGTGCGACAGGTCCGCTGGCCGCGCGCCCGGCGGCTGGGAGACGAGCCGGGTGATCAGCGCCGCCATCTCCCGCATGGGCACCACGTGATCCACCTGCGCGTGCGCGATGGCGCTGCGGGGCATCTCGGGCTCTTTCGCGTCGGCCGGGTCCTGCGCCACCGCCAGCCCGCCGCGCGCCTTGATGGAGAGCAGGCCCGCCGTGCCGCAGTCGAGAAAGCCGGTGAGCACCACGCCGACCACGCCCGGCCCGTACGCCGCCGAGGCGCTGCGGAAGAGCACGTCCACCGACGGCCGGTGGTTGTTCTCCTTGGGCCCGCGCACGACGTTCAAATAGCCGCGCCGCACGACGATGTGGTTGTCGGGCGGCGCCACGTAGATGCGGCCGGGCAGGATCTTCTCGCCGTGCATCGCGTGCGTGGCCCTGAGCTTGCCGCGCACCGTGAGCAGCTCGGGCAGCTTGCTGCCAAAGCCCGCCAGCACGTGCTGGACAATCAGGATGGTCGCGGGAAGCTCGGCCGGCAGCCCCGCGGCCAGCTCGCTCAACGCCTCGAGGCCGCCCGCGGAGGCGCCGATGGCGACGATGGGATGACCAGCCTCGGCGCTCATGCCTCAGTCTCCTCTTTCTTCATCAGCTCGAACGAGAGCAAGATTAAAGTGGCGCCGCTCCCCAGCGGCGGAATGCGCGTGGCCGTCAGCACGGCGCGCAGCTTGCCCTGCTTTGGCGGCGACAGCTCGACGCCGCGCTGCCGCAGCGGAGTGCCGGTGGCGATGGCCTCCTGGATGAGCCCCGCCAACTCCGCCGGCGCGCCGATCAGCTCGGCCAGCGGCAGCCCCACCGCGCGCTCGGCATCGGACGCGAACAGCTCGTAGCAGGCCTCGTTGGCCCAGACGAGCCGCAGCCGCGAGTCGGCGATGAGCAGCGGATGCTCGACGAAACCCAGGAACCCGGACGCATACTCGGCCACGTCGCGCGCGAGGTTGGGCGCGGTCTTGCGCGTCTGGATGTCCGAGAGCGTAATCACCGCGCCCTTGATGGTGTGATCGAGCGTCTTGTACGGCGCGATCGACAGGTCGTACCAGCGCTTGTCCGACCCGACCATCTCGCGCTCGATGGGCGTCAGCGTCGAGATCACCTCCGAGGCCAGCTTCTCCACCCGCTCTCCGCCGAGAAAGGCGTTGAGCTGCCCCACCGAGCGGCCGATGTCGCCGTCGATGAGGTTCAAGAGCTTGCCGGCCGCGTGCGTGTATCGGCGGATGCGCAGGTCCATGCCGACGATCACCACCGCGTTGCCGATGCCGAGCATGACGTTGTGCAGGTCGTCGTTACTCTGCTGCAGATCGGACATGCGCTGCTGCAGCTCGTCGTTGGCGGTGGTCAGCTCCTCGTTGGACGACTGCAGCTCCTCCTTGGAGCTCTCCAGCTCTTCGTTGGTGCTCTGCAGCTCTTCGTTGGAGGACTGCATCTCCTCGTTGGAGGACTTGAGCTCCTCGTTGGCGCTCTCCAGCTCTTCGATGGTGGTCTGGAGAAAGTCTTTGGTGACCTCCAGCTCGCGCTCGAGCGCCTGCATCTCCTCGGGGCGGCTCTCGAGGGCGCGCATGGGCAGCACCTTCGCCATCTCCGTCTTGGGCTCGACGAAGAGCACCAGCAAGAGCGGCGCCTTCACGTCCGGATCGTTGAGCGGCTGCACCTCGAGGTCGAACTTGCGCAGCCCGCCCGGCTCGCGAAGCTGCGAGGGCACGGTGACCTTGGCGTTGGTGATCTGCGCTTCGTGGACGGCGCGCCGCAGATCGACGTGCAGCTCGGGCGGCGCGAGGCGCAAGATGTTGAAGCTGGGCGCGCCCGGCATGGGCTCGAGGTACGGGCTGACGCGGCCGCGGATGTAGATGATCTCCATGTCCTCGCCGATGACCACGCCCGGCGGCCCGTACTGCTCGAGCACCCGGCGATCGGCCATGGCCGGAATGTCGAAGCTCGGCCTGCGCGCCACGCCCGGCGGCGGCATGGTCGAGCGCGGCGGCAGGCCGGGCGTGAGATCCACCGGCATCATGGCCGGCACCTGCTTCTTCACGTAGAGCTTGGTGCCGCGGTCCACCAGCGAGAACAGCTCCACCGATTCGCCCACCGTCTCGGAGGTGCCCAGCATCAGCATCGCGCCGGGCGAGAGCGCGTAGTGGAACACGCGCATCACCCGCTTCTGCGCCGGCGGGCTCAAATAGATGAGCAGGTTGCGGCAGCTCACCAGGTCCAGCCGGGAGAAGGGCGCGTCGCGGGTGATGTTCTGCACCGAGAAGACCACCAGATCGCGGACGCTGCGCGAGACCTGGTACTCGCTGTCGTGCTTGACGAAGAAGCGGTGCAGCCGCGCGGAGGTGACGTCGAGCGCGATGTTGAGCGGATAGGCGCCGCGCCGCGCCTGCTGGATGGCGGAGGCGTCTATGTCGGTGCCGAAGATCTGGACGCGAAGGTCCAGCGACTTCTCCTCCAGATACTCCAGCAGGCAGATGGCGATGCTGTACGCCTCTTCGCCGGTCGAGCACGCGGGCACCCAGATGCGCACCTGCGAGCCCGGCTCCTTGTCGTCGAGGATGCGCGGAAACACCGTCGTCTTCAGCGCTTCGAACGGGGCGTGATCGCGGAAGAAGCTGGTCACGCCGATCAGCATGTCCTTGTAGAGCAGCTCCAGCTCTTTGCCGTTCGACTGCGCGAGCTTCACGTAGTCCTCGAGCCGGGTGAGCCGGTGCAGCGCCATGCGCCGCTCGATGCGCCGCTCGACCATGCCCTCTTTGTAATAGGTGAGATCCGTGCCGTGCGCGCCGCGGATGAGCACCAGCAGCCTATCCGTCGAGTCCCGGCGCGGCGCTCCGTCGGGCGCCGCTCCCGAGATGTAGAAGTGGCGGTGCACGTCGATGAGCGCTTCGGCCATGGCCTGCGGCGTGAGGCTGAAGTCCACCCAGCCGCTCTCGATGGCGCTGCGGGGCATGCCGTCGAACTTCGCCGACTCCGGCTCCTGCGCGAAGGTGATGCCGCCCGCCTCCTTGATGGTCTTGAGCCCGAGCGTACCGTCGCTGCCAGTGCCCGAGAGGATGATGCCCACCGAGCTGGCGCCTTGATCGTGCGCGAGCGAGCGGAAGAAGTAGTCGACCGGCAGCCGCACGCTGCCCTCGGCCACGGGCATGACCTGCAGCGCGCCGCCCAAGATGGCCAGGTCGGCGTTGGGGGGAATCACGTAGATGTGGTTGGCTTCGATCTTCACGCCCTGCGTCGCCGTCACGGCCGGCAGGCCAGACGCGCGCTGCAGCAGCTCTGGCAGAGAGCTGGTCCGATCGGGCGAGAGGTGCTGCACGACCACGAAAGCCATCGAGTCCAGCTTGACGTGGCCCAGCAGCTTCTCCAGCGCCTCGATGCCGCCGGCCGACGCGCCGATGCCCACGGTGAACAGTTTTCCGTTCCCGCCCTGATCTTCTGCGTCGGCCACGTTGCTCCCGGGGATGCCCGCGGTTTTACGCCTGTCAACAAAGTCGCGTGTGACTAATTTTCAAGCGAGAGCCGCGGTGCTACGTCCAATGTTCCTTTTGAGGCAGAGATGACGATCCAAATCGGGCTGATCGACGATCACAAGCTCTTCCTGCAAGGTCTTCGCTCGATGATCGAAACGCAATCCGACCTCTCCGTCGTGGGAGAGGCCTCGGACGCGGCGAGCGCGCGAGAGATGCTCGCGGCCACCCGGCCCCAGGTCGCCATCATCGACATCGCGCTGCCCGGCGTGACCGGGCTTTCACTGACGCGCGACGCGGTCCACGAGAACCCCGAGCTGCGGGTGCTGGTCTTGAGCATGCTCTCCGATGAGGAGCGCGTCATCGAGGCGCTCAGCGCCGGCGCCGCGGGGTTTGTGTGCAAGAATCAACCAGTGGACGAGATCTTCGCCGGCATCCGCATGGTCGCTTCCGCGCAGTCGTACTTCTCGCCGCAGGTGTCTCGCTTCGTGCTCACCGAGTACCAGCGGCTGGCGAATGGAGGTCCGGCCAGGACGGGGCCGTTGCGGGCGCTGACCACGCGCGAGCGCGAGATCTTCGAGATGACCGTCCGCGGCATCTCCATCGACTCCATCGCCCAGCAGCTCTTCATCAGCAAGCGCACGGTAGAGACCCATCGCGCCCGTTTGATGAACAAGCTGCACGCGCATTCGGAAGCAGAGCTGGTGCGGCTGGCCGCGCGCCACGGGCTGCTCGCCCTCGACTGACTGCGTGCTCCAACGCAGGCGCGATTGCGGGCCCCAGCGGATACACTCGCGCTCTCTCAGCTCGTATATCCGCTGCATGACAAGCTTCGGATTGCTCGTCGTCGATGTGCCGGAGGATCGCTTCCGCGGCAGGGAAGCGCCCGACTACTTGCAGGAGCTCGACTCCATTCCCGCCCGCGAGCTCGTCCTCGAGTTCCGGCGCATGGAAGACGAGCTGCTGCCGCGCGTGGCCGCGTTCGTGAAGTACCTGGGCGTGAAGCGCTCGGTCCACGTGTGCGGGCTCGCGGCAAACCAGATCGATCGGCTGCAGCTCATGGGCGTAGACGGCGCGCTGCTCTTGCCGGGGCGCTGGCCGGGCGCGCAGCGGGCGACCCTCCACCGATGACCGCCACCCAGATGAACATCGTCCTCGTCGACGATCACCGGGTCTTCCGCGACGGGCTGAGAGCGCTCATCGCCACGCAGGAGGATCTGCGCGTGGTCGGCGAGGCTTCTTGCGCGCACGAAGCCTACGAGGTGGTTTCTTCCACCTTGCCGCAGATCGTGATCCTCGATCTCGCCTTGCCCGGGGCCGATGGCATCGAGATCGGCCGGCGCATCCTGGGGGCGGCTCCCGACCGCGCGCTGTTGGCGCTGACCATGCTGCGAGACGGCGAGCACGTCCGCCGCGCCCTGAGCGCCGGGTTTCTCGGCTACGCGCTCAAGGACGGAGCCATCGCCGATCTGCTGATCGCCATCCGCGCCGTCGCTCGCCGCGAGCAGTACGTATCCGCGGGTATCCTCGATGCGCCGCCCGCGCAGGAGCCGCTGCTCAAGCTGACACAGCGCGAGCGCGAGGTGTACGAGCTGACCATCTCGGGCATGACCTCGCGGCAGATCGGACGGCGCCTCACCATCAGCGCGCGCACCGTGGAGAGCCACCGCTTTCGTATCCTGCACAAGCTCGGCGCGAAGTCCGCGCTGGATCTCGTGCGCCAGGCCGCGCAGATGGGCCTCTTTGCACGGGCTTGAGTTCCTACCGGCGTCGGACCGGCGAATGCGCGTTGCACGGTATTGGCCGAGCACCGCTCCCATGGGAAGCCGCAGCTGTGCTGAGCGATTTCATCGTTTCTCACCGTGAGTCCATCATTCGCCGTATCCGCGAGCAGCTTCGCGCGCTGGCCGGCAACGAGCGCCGCGACGACGAGGAGCTCAGCGACGGGCTGCCAGAGTTCCTCGACGCGGTCACCGCCGCGGTCGCCGGTCCCGCGCGGGGCAACTCCGCGGAGCTGCAGCGGCTCGCGGCCATCCACAGCCGGCACCGCGTGGACCAGGGCTATTCCATCGAGAACCTGGTGCGCGACTACGGCGCCATCTGCGACGCCGTCACCGGGCTCGCCGACGAGCAGCAGCAGCCTATCGCCGCTGGTGAATTCCAACGCCTCAACTATGCCATCGACGACGGCATCGCCGCGGGGGTGATGCAGTTCTGCACGCCCGAGCGCGAAGCGCGTCCGGCCGACTGGAACGAGCGGCTGGGCTTCATCGCGCACGAGCTGCGCAACGCGGCGCAGGCGGCGACGCTCGCGTTCGATGCGCTGCGCTCAGGCCGGGTGGGCGTCAACAGCCAGACAGCCGAGGTCGTCTCGCGGGCGCACCAACGCTTGCGCAACCTCTCCGCGGGGCTGTCGATGCAGGTCAAGGCCACCGCCGGCCGGCCGGACGAGCTGGGGCGGATCCCGCTGCTCGAGGTCCTGGGCGAGTCGATGCAGTTCGTCGCCGAGCTGGCGCGCGCCAAGGAGATCACGGTGCGCAGCGAGATCTCAGGCGCCTTCGAGCTGGACGCCGACCGCGGCATGCTGCTCTCCGCCTTCACCAATCTCCTGCAGAACGCCATCAAGTTCTCCCGCCGCGGCGGCTGCGTCGCGGTGCGCATGCTGCAGCCCGGAGACGGCCGGGTGGCGGTCGAGATCGAGGACGAGTGCGGCGGCCTGCCCGAAGGCATGCACGAGCGGCTCTTCGCGCCCTTCGTGCAAGCCGGCCCGGATCGCAGCGGAATGGGCCTCGGGCTGGCGCTGACCCGGCAGGTAGTGGAGTCGCATCACGGCGGCATCTCGGTGAAGGACCTGCCCGGACGCGGCTGCATCTTCACCGTCGATCTCCCGCTGGCAAAACCAGATTGAAACACCAACCTCATCGCGCACGGAGTCCACATGCAATCGAGAAATGAAGCGCTCTTCAGCTTGGAGGGAACCTTCGATCACGAGGCCGCGCGGCGGCTGCGGGCCATGCTCCTGGCCAGCAGCGCGCGAGGCGCCACCATCGACTTCTCCCGCGTGGTCTCCTTCGATGACTCAGCCCTGGCGCCGCTGACCGGGAGCCTGATCTGGCTGCGGCGGCAAGGCCGCGAGGTGATCGTGCGCGGATTGCGCGAACACCAGGTGAACTTATTGAATCACCTGGGCGTCCACGTCGCCGACGACGGCTCGGCGAGCGCGTCCGCTGAAGAGGAGATGCCTTTCCCGGATTGATCGCCGGGCCGGCGCGATGCGATCGCGACCAGGATCGAAGCGCGAACGTCGGCCAGATTGAATGGCTTCTTCAAGATCGCGTCGACGCCCAGAACCTGGGCGGTCTGCCCCGGCGTCGCGCTCACCACCACGACCGGAATCGCCGCCCAGTCCGGCTCTTCGCGCAAGACGGCAATGACCTCGAAGCCGGACATCACCGGCATCATCAGATCGAGCACGATCAGGTCCGGCTGCAGGCCCCGCTCAAGGGCTAGAATTCCAGCCTCGCCATTGGCGGCGCTCTGAACGCGATATCCGGCTTTCGCGAGCGCGCTGCACAGCGACTCGCGGACGCCGGGATCGTCGTCGATGACCAGCACGGTTTGATCGGGCACGGGACGCCTTTCGGCGCTCTCTTCGGCTCGTTTGCAGCAAACCTTAAGCGGACGCCGTGCGATAAGAGCGGCCCATGCGTCTGCTCTTCTGCTGCTTCCTTGCCCTGAGCGCCGGCCCCTTCGACGGCTGCTCGCAGCGCGCCGCCGCCCCGGCCGCGCCTGGCCAGGGCCGGGCCATCGCCACATTCAAAGGGGGCGAAGTCACTCGCGGCGAGCTCGATCGCGAAGCCGCCCGCCTGCCGCCGCTGTTGCAAAAGCAGTTCCAGACCAAGGCCGGCAAGCGCGAGCTGGCCATGTCCATCGTCGACAAGAAGCTGCTGGCCGGGAAGGCGCGCGCGGCGGGTCTGACCCAGGATGCGGAGATCCGCCGGCAGGTGCAGGAGCTGGAAGATCGCCTCACCGTCCAGGCGCTGCTCGCGAGGCAGGAGCAGGCGTTGCCGCCTCCGTCCGAGGCCGACGAGCGCGGTTATTATGACAGTCATAAAGAGGAGCTCGCCGACCCCGAGAAGGTGAAGCTCGGAAGGGTGCTCGTCGAGATCCCCGCGGCTGCCCAGAGAGCCGCCGCGAAGAGCAGGGCGGACAAGCTGCACAAGGCGCTGGCCTCGGGAGCGCCGCTGGCCAAGATCGCAGCCCAAGGCGACGGGCCAGGCAAAGCGCGGGGCGGCGACTTTGGCCTCTTCGCGAAAGGCGACCTGGGCGATCTCGCGCTGGAGCGGGCGGCCTTCGCGCTGAAGAAGCCCGGCGAGCTGAGCCCCGTCGTCGAGGGCCACGACGGCTTCTCGGTGCTGCAACTGCAAGAGCTGAAGCCGAAGCGCGTGCCGCCGTTCGAGGAGGTGCGGGCGCAGATCCGCGCGCGGCTGGGCCCCATTCGCCAGCGCAAGGCCTTCGATGACCTGCGGGCGAGCCTGCGCAAGGAAGCCGACGTGAAGATCGACGAGGTCTCGCTGCAATGAAACGCTTGTTCGCGCTCCTGCTCTTCGCCGCTGCCTGCGGCGACAAGACCGCGCTGGCCGAAGTGGGCCGGCAGAAGCTCCACCAGGCCGATCTCGACGCCTTCGTCGCCGGCCGCCCGGCCCGGCAGCAGACGCCGGAAGAGGCCCTGCGCGAGCTGGCCGACAGCGCGCTCTTCGCCGAGGGCGCGCGCGAGCAGGGTCTGGCTGCCGACCCGAAGATCAAGGCGAAGATCGCCGCGGCCGAGCGCGAGATCCTGCGCCAGGCGCTGGTCGATCGCGCGCGCGAGCCGGCCGCCACCGAGGCCGCGCTGCGCGACCGCTATCAGAAGGAGAAGCCGCAGCTGGCCCGCAAGCGGGTCCATGTGGCGGCCATCGTCATCCGCCGGGGCTCGGGCAGCGCCATCGTCGAGCAGGCCAAGACGCGCGCCTTCGCCCTGCGCGGCCAGCTTGAAAAAGGCGATGATTTCGCGGCCTTGGCCAAAAAGGTGTCAGACGATTCCGGAAGCGCCGCCAAAGGGGGCGACCTGGGCCCGCTCTTCGAAGGCCAGGTCGACCCGGCTTTCTTCGCGGCAGCCTTTGGTCTCGGCAAGGGACAAACGTCGCAGCCCCTCGAGCTGCCGTTTGCCTTCTTTATTTTGCGAGCCCTCGAAGATCCGACATACGTCGAACCTACATTCGCCGAAGCGCGCCCGCAGCTGGAGGTGAAGGCGCGTTCAGAGGCGGAGGCGAGCCTCTTGGATGGGCTCCGGAAGTCAACCTCAATCCAGCTCCACCCAGAGCGCGTCACCCAGCCGTCTCGAAACCGAGCCCCCTGACGCTTGTCTGAACGGACGAACAGCTTGTAGACATTCGGCTCGTCTGTTGAGATTTGAGCACGCCGCAGCGCTCTCGTTCCGGGGGAAGTTCTGTTCTCGCCGCCGTACCAACTTGAAGCCGCCCGCACACGGCGGCTCGCCTGGGGTCTGCTCGCTGCCTTGGCGCTGTGCCCGGCCCTGGTGCGCGCGGACCCTGTGGCAGTCACCGCGGTCTGGCCGGTCACGCCCCTGCACGCGGGCGCGACCACGGCCGATCTGGCGTTCGACGTGGCCGGCGCCTCGGACCAGATCGTCATCGCGGCCAACGGCACTTCGATCAGCAACGGCCTCTTCTCCACCGTCGTCAATCTGGTCGTCAACCGCGATCGCTCGGGCCCCATCCCCTTCCGCGCCCAGCTTCCGCTGCTCATCGCCTATCCGGCCGACGGAGTGCTCCAGGTCACCGCGGTCGCCGTCGCCGCAGACGGAACGCAAGGTGCGCCGTTCGCGGCCCGCTTCGACCCTGCCGCTGGAACGCCCGCGTTCTCCGGCGCCATGACCGTCCAGGCCGACCCTGCGGGCGGCGCGTTGCTCTTGCAGACCGGCACCTCGGGCCCGGTCGCGCAGGCGCAGGCCTCGATTGTCCTGCTCTCCGCGCAGCAGCTGCGCGCGGTCGGCGGCGACCTGGGCAAGGCGCAGTCGAGCGCCATCATCAACGTCTCCGGCCTCTCGGCGCGGCCTTCCGCGTCGGCTCCCAACCAGATCTCCTTCTCCATTCCGGTCGACCTCTCGCAGCTGCCCGCCGACGGGGTGGTGATCGCCGACCTGACGCTGACCGACCCCTTCGGCCGCACCGTGCACGACTCGGCGGTCGAGTTCACCGGCGCCGCCGAGTTCGACTCGCTGGTCGGCATCTCGGTGCAGCCAAGCTCGGTCGCGCTGACGCAGGGCTTCGGCCAGCGCGTGCCGCTGCAGACGACGGCGCGCTTCGCGGTGGCGGGCCCGGTGCTGCTCAACCAGAACGGCGCCGGCATCCTCTACACCAGCGGCAACACCGACATCGTGGGCACCAGCGCGCTGGGCGACGTCATCGCGCGGCAGAACGGCGAGACCGACGTCACCGTCAGCTACGGCGGGCTCTCCACCACCGTGCACGTGGTCGTCGACAGCAACGCAACGCTCGATCACCTCGAGCTGACGCCGGCCGCGCCGGTCATCTCGCACGTGGGCGGCACCGTTCAGCTGCACCTCGACGGCGTGCTCAGCACCGGCATCCGTCCCGACCTGACCTCGGCCGGCGCGGGCACGCTTTGGAGCTCTTCCGACAAGACCGTCTTGGTGGTCTCGGCGGACGGCCTCGTCACCTCGCGGCGGCCCGGCTCGGCGGTGATCACCGCCCAGAACGGGCCGCAGACGATCGCGGTGCGCGTCGAGGCGCTGGACGCTCCGCCTACCGTCTCGCTGATCGCGCCCGCCACCGTGGCAGCCGGGACGGCGTTCGTGGTCGCGGCGCAGGCAGCAGACGACGTCGGGCTCGATCACGTGCAGTTCCTGGTCGACGGCGTTCCCACGCTGTCGCTCTCGGCGCCGCCCTATACGCTGCGCATCCAGGCGCCTCCGTTCGGCGGCCAGACCATGAAGCTGGCTGCCGTCGCCTTCGACACCGCGGGGCAGTCGACGCGCTCGGCCGACGCGATCATCAGCGTCTCTGGCGCCGCGGCCGACTCGTCCACGCCCGTCGTCTACGACAACCCGCAGCCCGGCGCGGTGCTCATCGAAGGGCTCACCGTCGTCCTGCGCGTGACCAGCGGCGACTGGACCACCGGCAACCTCAGCTCCGGCGACTTCCAGCAGGTCACCTTCACCGCCGGCGGCGTCGCTATTGGCACCACCGCCATTCCGCGCATGGAGCCGCGCCAGCTGACGGTGACCGACGACTCGGGCAACCCCAAGCAGATCACCATCTATGTGCCGCTCTGGGAGCTGGCCTGGACTCCGCCCGCCGGCTCCGGAGGCACCTCGGCCGTCGTCCGCGCAGACGGCGTCGATGCCTTCGGCGCCATCTCGCACGGCGCCGCGCTGCTCTTGCGCATCGCCTCGCCGGGCGCGCCGCTGGTCACCATCCAGTCGCCGGCCGGCGCGCAGGCCGACGCGACGGAAGGCGTGCCGCTCAACGTCAGCGGCACCGTCGGCGATGTAGCGCTGGCCCTGGGCGCCAACGTCTCGCTGCTCGTCGATGGAACGGCCGTCGCCACCGCCGCGATCCGCGGCTCTCTCGGTGGCGCGCTCGCCGGGTCGGCTCCGTTCTCGCTGGCGTGGACGCCCGCGCACGCCCAGTCGGGCAAGACCGTCCACGTCGAGGTCTCGGCGACCGACGCTTCGGGCCTCAACACCCGCGTCGGCTTCCAGGCGCTGGTGCGGCCGCTCTCGCCCCCGCAAGTCGCGGTGCTGACCCCGGGCGATCTCTCCAGCGCCATCGCCGGCCAGGTCATCACGCTGACCGCTTCGGTGCTGGCGGCGCGGCAGGACGGCCTCATCGTCACCTGGGTGGCTGACGGAGCGCCGGTGGGAATCGCCACCGCGCCGCCCTATGCCGTCTCGTACACCGTGCCGGTCTCGGCGGCAGGCCGGTCGCTGCGCATCGAGGCCGACGCGCAGGACGTCAACGGCCAGCGCGGGCTCAACTTCGTCACCCTGAACGCCATCGCCGACCACAACCCGCCGTCGGTCTCCATCGTCACCCCGCGCGACGGCATCGACGTGGCGGACTCGCAGGACTTGCTGGTCACCATCGCCGGCCTGGACGACGTCGACGCCGCCAGCGTGGACGTGCTCCTCGACGGCAACCCGGTCACCGGCACCACCAAGCCCACCCGCAACAGCGGCGTGCCGGGCTCGTTCATCGCGCACTCGCTCATCTCTGCCTCGGCGCTGGCCGGCTCTCCCACGCACCGCATCGGCGCGCGGGCCACCGACCCGTCGGGCAACGTCGGCGTGGCGCCCGAGATCACCGTCCACACCCACGTCGATTCGCCGCCGACGGTCTCTTTCTCGCGGCCGGCCGCCGGCAGCCAGATCACCGAGAAAACGACCGTCGAGGTGCTGGTCAACGCGCAGGACGACGTCGCCGTCAGCAAGGTTGAATTGGTGGTCAACGGAGTCTCCGCGGGCGTCGCCACGCGGTCGCCGTTCCTCTTCCGCATTCCGGCCGGCAACGGCGCGCCCGGCGGCACGCCGCTGCTCCTGCACGCCATCGCCACCGACAGCTCGAGCCAGACTTCGGCGGCCGATCTCACGTTGTCCGTCGTTCCCGACACGCAGGCGCCGCTGGTGGGCTTCCGCTCGCCGCAGGACGGCGCGCACGTCTTCGCCGGCCGGACGCTGAGCGTGCAGGTGCTGGCCACCGACGACGTCTCGGTGGCCTCGGTGGAGCTCTTCGCCAACGGCGTCTCGCAAGGCCCGCTGACCAACGGCGTCGTCGACGGCCTCTATCGCGTCTTCACCTGGACCGTGCCGGTGCCGGCGGGCGCTGCCGGAACCTCGCTCTCGCTGCAGGCGGTGGCGAAGGACGGCTCGGGCAACGCAGGGCAACGCACCATCACCGTCCAGGTCGTGCAGGACCAGCCGCCGGTCATCAGCATCTCGGCTCCCGCGGCCAACCAGAGCGCCCGCGAGGGCGACGACGTGCAGATGACGTACCTGCTGAACGACGACGACGGCGTCACCGCGGCCGTCACGCGCAGCGGCGGCATCAACGCAGGCCCGCTCACTCCGGGAGCGCTGCTGCCGCTGGGCGTTCCGCGCTCGGCCACGGTGCGCGCGCCGCTCATCTCGCTCGGCCAGCCCAACACCGTCGGCGTCGCGGCCATCGACACCGCCGGCCAGCAGACCATCGCCGAAGTTCCGCTGACCGTCTCGCGCGACACCGAGCCGCCCACCATCTCCATGTCGCTGCCGGTCGTGCCCTCGAACGGGCCGCTGACGGTCAACCAGAACGGCTCGCTGACCGCGCGCGCGGACGTCGGCGACAACGTGCGCGTGGTGCGGGTCTCGGTCCTGCTCGACGGCGTCGAGCTGCCGGAGCCTGGCCAGGGCCCGCGCCTGACGCCGTTCAGCGAGCAGTTCGTACAAACCTCGATTCCCAATCCGAACGCGCCCGGCCAGATCCTCCTCGACCGCCGCTATGCAGGCAGCTGGGGCGGCGCCGTCTCGTTCGCGGGCGTCGCGGTGGGCGCGCACAAGCTCGCGTTGATCGCTTACGACGGCCCGCAAAACCACACCGCGTCCGCCTCGATCGACTTCCAGATCGTCGCGGTGGTCGATCGCGATCCGCCGCACATCACCATCAGCCTGCAGGGAACGCCGGGCGACGGCACCACGGTCGCGGGCTCGCAGATCAACGCAGTGCTGCAGGCCAACGACGACGGCATCGTGCAGTCGCTCACGCTCTCGGTGGACGGTGCTCCCCAGGCGCTGCCGGTGTACTCGCCGGCGCAGTCGCTGACGGTTTCGGTGCCGGTCCTGGTGCCCGCGC
>DATBAA010000521.1:0-2132 GCA_036271755.1 Myxococcales bacterium
CAGCCGCTTCAGTGACGCAGCCCGGAAAAGTGCTGCCCGGAAAAGTGCTGATCGTCCAGACCGCGTACCTGGGCGACACGGTCTTCACCTCCGCGCTCGTCTCGTCGCTCGCCCGCCTCTGGCCGGAGGCGCGCTTCGAGATGTGCGTGGCGCCGCGGGGCAGGGACGTGGCGCTGGCCATGCCCGATGTCTCGCAGGTGCACGTCTTCGAGAAGCGCGGCAAGGACAAGACCGCCAGGGGCCTGATGCGCATGGCGCAGCTGCTGAAGGAGCGCGCCTACGACCTGGCCGTCCTGCCGCATCGATCGCTGCGCACCGCGCTGCTGGCGAAGTTCGCGGGCATTCCGCGCCGGGTCGGCTTCTCCGGAACCGTCGGCTCATTTTTCTATACCGAGCGCGTGGCCACCAAGGCGCGCGGTTTTCTCGAGCGGGAAGGGGCGTTGGCGCTCCACTTCGGGGCCCGCCCCGGCCCGATGATGCTGCAGCCCCAGCCAGACTGCTTGGACGCCGCCCGCGGCGCGCTGGGCCCGGCGCTGCGCGAGCCGCTGGCCGCCATCTGCCTGGGCTCCGAGTGGGAGACGAAGATCTGGCCCGACTCGCGCACTTCGCAGCTGGTGCGGACCTTGCGCGAGCGTGGCTACCGGCCGGTGCTGCTGGGCGGACCGCAAGAGCGCGCCAGCGCCCACGCGGTCGGCGCGGCCGGCGGCTGCATCGACACCACCGGCAACCCCATCGGCGAGGCGCTGGCCATCCTCTCCTTCTGCGCGGTCGCCGTCGGCGGCGACACCGGCCTCGTCCACGCCGCGCGCGCACTGGGAGTCCCCACCGTCACCCTCTTCGGCCCGACCGCGTCGGACGTGCACCAGTTCAGCCCGCGCGACCGCGCCGTCTCCTTGAACCTCGACTGCTCTCCCTGCAGCGCGCACGGCTCGCACCGCTGCCCGCTCGGCCACCACCGCTGCATGCGCGACCTCGAGCCGGGCCTCGTCGCCACCGCCTGCATGCAGGTGATGGCCCGGTGAGCGACCCGCGCCTCGATCCGCCCGCTTCGCTCTGGGCGCGGCTCCTGGCGCGGCTCGCGACCCTGCTGCTGCCCCTGCCCGAAGGCGTGCCGCAGAGGCCGCGCAGCATCCTCGTCGTCCGCACCGACGACCGCGTCGGCAACGCGCTCCTCACCCTTCCGCTGGTGCGCGCGCTGCAGCAGGCGCTGCCGGAAGCGCGGGTCGAGCTGCTCCTGGCCTTCAAGCGCGCCCAGGTCGCCGAGGGTTTGCCGGGCTTGAACGTCATCCGCTTCGACAAGCGCGACTTCTTCTCCCATCCGCTGCGATTCGTCCGCTTCCTGCGCAGTCTCCGCGCCAGCTACGAGGTGGTCATCGACGCCGCCCACTGGCACGCGTTCTCGCTCACCTCGGCCTTGCTCTCCCGCTGGATCGCGAGCCGCGCCGTCATTGGCCATTCGCGAGGCGGCTGCGACTTCCTCTACCAGGCTGCCGTCGAGCCGCCTCCAGAAGGCCTGCGCGAGATCCAAACCAAGCTGCGCCTCGGCCTCGCCCTCGGCCTGTCGCTGCAAGCGCCGCCCGAGGAGACCGCGCTGGGCCGCGGCGAGCCAAAGATTACCGGCCGCTACGCAGCCCTCAACCCCGGGGCGCGCAAGGCCGACCACCGCTGGCCGCCGGAGAAGTTCGCCGAGCTCGCCAAAGGGTTGCAGGCGCGCGGTCTGCGCCCGGTCATCTTCTGGGGGCCGGGCGAAGAGGATCTGGCCCGCGAGGTGGCCTCGACGGCCTCCGCCGAATTGGCGCCCGCCACCAACCTCGAAGAGCTCGCCTCCGCCTTCCGTCGGGCCGCGCTGGTCGTCACCAACGACACCGGCCCCATGCATCTGGCGGCGGCTTGCGGCGCGCCGGTGCTCGCGCTCTTCCTCGACCAGAGCGGCCTGCGCTGGGCCCACGAAGGCCCGCGCTTCGTCTCGCTGGTGTCCCCGGACGGCCCGCAAGCCTTGGCCGCTGCCGCACGACTCCTTGACAGCGTTGCCTCCCCGGCGGAACCTGCGCGCTCTTTGAAGGAGCCGCCTTGATCCGCTCGATGACCGGCTTCGGCGCCGCCCGAGGCGAAGCTGGCTCAGAATCACTCAC
>DATBAA010000522.1:0-14082 GCA_036271755.1 Myxococcales bacterium
CCCGTGGCCATCGCCACCGCGGTGGCCACCACGCTGACCCGGCTCGCCGTCGGCGGCGGCCCGCTCTACGGCCAGCGCCAGTTCGCGCTCGTCACGCAGACAGAGATCCTCGCCTATTGCGTGCTCGGCATCCTGGCCGGGCTCCTGGGCCCGCTCTTTTTGGCCGCGCTCTCCAAAGCCGCGGACGCCGCGCGCAAGCTGCCGCTGCCGCGCGTTCTCGTCGGTACCCTGGGCGGCCTGGGCGTCGGCGCGCTGGCCATCGCCTTTCCGCAAGTCACCGGCAATGGATATGAAGCGATTCAACTCATCCTCGACGCGAAGCTGGCCGGCGCCATTCTCGCGGCGCTGCTCATCGCCAAAGGCCTCGCGACCATCTCGTCGGTGTCGTCGGGAACCCCGGGCGGCGTCTTCACTCCTTCGATGTTTCTCGGCGCTGCCTTGGGCGGCCTCGTGGCCACCGCCGTCTCGCATCTCTTCGGCGCGCACGCCTTTCAAACCGGCGGCTATGCGCTGGCGGGAATGGCGGCGCTGGTGGCGGCCACTACCCACGCGCCGCTGATGGCCGCCACGCTGGCCTTCGAGCTCTCCGGCGACTACACGCTGGTCATTCCCCTGCTCTGCGCCACCGCGCTGTCGGTGCTCATCTCCCGCCGGCTGCGCGAGGATTCGATCTACACCGAAGAGCTGCGCCGCCGTGGAATCCCCTGGCGGGGCACGCTGGCCGAGCGGCTGGCGCGGGCGGTGGTGGCGCGAGACATCCTCTCCATGGACCCGCCGCAAGTCGCTGCCGGGGCAAAGCTGGCGGCGGCCTTCGCCCTGCTCTCCCAGCCCGGCGTCCGCGTCGTCTATCTGCCCGGCAAACCATTGCGCGCCTTGGATCTGAATGATTTGAAGCGGCTGTGGAAGGACTCGCGCGAGCACACCGCCAGCGAATGCGCCCACGAGGTCAAATCCCTTTCGCCAAATGATTCCTTGCTCGATCTGGCGCACGCGCTCTGGGACGCCGAATGGGGCGAGCTGCCCGTCGTGGAGGGCGAGAAGATCCTGGGCGTGGTGACCCGCAGGTCGCTCTTGGGCGCGCTCGACGCCGAGGTCCTGCAGCGCGACGTGCTCCTGACGCGCGTCGTCCGCTTCGAAGGCGAGCGCGAGGCGGACGAGCTCTTCGAGCTGCCGGCCGACCGCCGCATCGAGGAGATCGCGGTGCCCAAGGCCTTTCAGGGCCAGCCGCTGCGCCAGCTGCACCTGCGCGAACGGTTCGGCGTGGTCGCTTTGGCGCTGCGCAAGACCGGCAGTCCGCACGTCGAGGAGATCGCGCCGGGACAGGTCTTGAAGAGCGGCGATCGCTTGCTCGTCCTGGGCGCGCCGGCCGCCATCGACCGGCTCCGCTCTGGAATTGCCTGAAGCTGAATTGCTTGAAATCAAACGCTGCCCGCTCGCCGGATATGCATCCGACGGGGCCGATGCATACCCCTCCCTGTCGCACTGACTTACGAGCGAGGGGTTGCATGATCCGGATCGTCATCGAAATTGGTCTCGTGGTGGGAGCATTCGTCTTGGGAATGGAGGCCGTGCACTATCGAAGCGCGGTCGTTGCCTGCAACGTCGAGAACAAGCGCGCCTGGCACATCGTCCAGGGGCTGCGCGATCAAAAGGAAGCGCTGGAGAGCCGCCTGGGCATCATCCCCGAGGGCGCCTCCGTTCCGACCGCGGTCTCGGGTCAGCGCTAGACCAGCGCGGCCTTGCCGACGCTGCGGCTCAAAGAGGCTCGCAGCGCGCGCCGGGCGCGGTGGAGGCGGACCTTGACCGACTGCCCGGTGATCCCCAGCGCGTCCGAGGCCTGCCGGGTCGTGAGCTGCTCCACTTCGCGCAGCACGAAGGTGGCCCGGTAGCTGGGCTGCAGCTCTCGCACCGCGGCCTCGAGCAAGCGCGGCGCCTGGCTTGCCGCCACTTGCTCTTCAGGGCTCGCCGCAGGCCTCCGCAGCTCGTCTTCCGCGAGGTCGCGCACCTCCAACACCGGCCCCAGCCGGCTGCTCCTACGTAGAGACCCGAACGCCTCGTTGATGGCGATGCGCGTGAGCCAGGTGGTGAAGCTCGCGCTGCCGGTGAACTCGCCCAGGTGGACATAGGCGAGCAGATAGGACTGCTGCACCACGTCCTCCACCGCGTGCGAATCGCGAATGATGCCGCTGACCACGCGGTGGATCCTGGCATCGCAGCGGCGCATCAGCTCCGCGAAGAGCTGCCGCTCGCCGCCCACCACCCGTTCGACCAGACGCGCATCGCTCTCCATTTTTGGCGGCTCCTCGCCGTCTCGCGGACGGCCGTGTGCCTGTCGGTTGAGCAGCTCCCGTGCCAAGGCCTCTTCGCTCTGGCCGGTACGCGGCGGCGCGGCTCGAAGCTTTCCACGTTGACCAATCCTTGAGCAGGCTCTTGCCGAGAGTCTCTTGGCGCTTCGAGGGAAACTTCGCCCGGCACGCGGCGTGCTCTGCCCGCTCCCCAAAGGAGCTGTTCATGGAACCCAAGAAAACGATCGTCTTGATTCACGGACTCTGGCTGACCGCGCTGAGCTGGGAGCGCTGGGTCACGCGCTACCGCCAGCTCGGCTACGAGGTGGTGGCGCGCAGCTGGCCCGGCATGGAAGGAGACATCGAAGATCTGCGCCGCGACCCGCATGCCATCGAGCACGTGGGGCTGCTCGAGGTGGTGGATCACTACGAGAAGATCATCCGCGATCTGGGCACGTCCACCATCATCATCGGCCACTCGTTCGGCGGGGTGGTGACGCAGATCCTCCTCGATCGCGGCCTCGGCTCGGCGGGCGTCGCGCTCGACTCGGCGCCGGTGAAGGGCAGCCTGGTCCTGCCGGTCTCCTCGCTGCGGTCGGCCTTTCCCGCGCTGAAGAGCCCCGGCAACCGCCACCGCGCGGTCGCGCTCACCGCCGAAGAGTTCCACTACAGCTTCACCAACACGCTCAGCGATGACGAGTCGGCCAAGGTATATGCCCGCTATGCGGTGCCGGGCCCCGGCCGAGTCCTCTGGCAGTCGGCGCTGGCGAACTTCAACCCTCACGCAGCCACCAAGGTGGACTTCCACAACAACGCGCGCGCTCCGCTGCTCTTGATCGCCGGGGGCGCGGACCACGTCTCGCCGCCGGCGGTGACGAAGTCGAACGCGAAGCTGCAGGAGAAGTCAGTGGCGATCACCGCTTACAAAGAGTTTCCCGGCCGATCTCACTACACCTTCGGCCAGCCCGGCTGGGAAGACGTGGCGGACTTCGCCCTGTCTTGGGCGCTGCACCCGACGGAGCTCTAGTCTTGCGCCGCGCGGGCGGCGGCTTCGCGAGTTGCCTTCGCGTCGGTGAGCCCCCGCGCGCGCAGGTTCTTGAACTCCTCCGCGAGCTCCTTCAGCTCTTCTTCGCTGGCGTTCTCCAGGTCGGCGAAGACGTTCCTGGCGCGGCGCTGCGAACGGATCAGCTCGTCCAGCTTCAAATGAACGGCTTGTGAGTCGCGGTTCTGCGTCGCTTGAATGAGAAACACCATCAAGAAAGTGACGATGGTGGTGCCCGTGTTGATCACCAGCTGCCACGTATCGGAGAAGTGAAACAGCGGCCCGGTCAACGCCCACGACAGGACGACGAAGAGCGCCAGCGCGAAGGCCCAGTGAGTTCCGACGGCGGCGGCGACCCAGCAGGAGAAGGCGCGAAAGCGATTGGGTTTCGGCTTGGGCTGCACGAGGTAATTTGCGGCCCGTCCAGCCGCCGAGCAAGTGGGTCAGGCGAGCGCTTACTTCATTTTTTGCACCGATATGTACTGACAAAATTGTGGCGCACTCCGTCCTTGGTCGGGGTTTCAGAAGCGAAGTCGAAGCGAAGCACTTCCCCCAGCAAAGGACGTTCATCATGAAGACGCTGCTTCTCTCCTTGTTCGCCGCTTCTGCCCTGCTCGTTGCTCCGACCGCAGCCCGCGCCGCCGATGATCATCCGGGCGCCAACGACAAGAACGATGACAAGGGCAAGGACAAGGTCGACCACGACAAGAACGACCACGACAAGAATGACGACAAGGGCAACGACCCGGTCGATCACGACAAGAACGACGACCACGGCGGTCTTCGCGTCGGTCACAAGTAAGAATTGCCGTAAGGGGTGGCGCTGGAGACCCGCCGGCGCTGCCCCGAAGTTAATGACTCAAGGTAACAGCAGGCGGAAGATCGCTCCGCCACCTTCGCGATCCATCACCGACGCTTCACCGTGATGGAGATCCGCGACCAGCTTCACCAGATAAAGTCCCAAGCCGATGCCGCGGCGCGCGTCGCCTTTGCGCGCTTCGATGGAGCCGAACTTTTCGAAGAGCGAGCTCTTGTACGCGTCGGGCACGCCCAGGCCGCGATCGGCCACGTCCACCGCGACGCCGTTCTGCTCGGTGCTCAGGGAGATGGAGATGCGCGTCTCGTGCTCGGTGTACTTGAGCGCGTTGGAGCAGAGGTTCTCCAGCGCGCGCCGGACCAGCTTGCGATCGACGTCGACGACGACGTCGTCGCCCGAGATCTCGACGAGGATGTTGCGCCGCGCCGTCTCGGCCTCGATGGATGCGGCGGCCTCCCGCACCAGCTCGCGCAGCGAGACGCGCTCGGGCTTGATGCGCAGCTCTCCGTGCTCGAGCAGCCGCACCTCGAGCAGGCCGTTGACCCGTTCGTTGAGCTCGAGGCCCGCCTGTTTGGCCTTGCCCAGATAGTCGTAGAGATCAGCCGGCAGCCACTTGCGCCCCAGCTCGTGCACCAGGTCGACGAAGCCCACCACGGCCGAGAGCGGGTTGCGCAGGTCGTGGACGATCATCGACACCAGGTCGTCCTTCAGCGACTGCAGCCGCTGCAGCTCTTCCAGCTGCGAGCGGATGACCGCCTCTTGCGCGCGCAGATCCTTCGCGTGCCGCCGCAGCTCGATCTGCGCCTGCACCTGGTGCTTGAGGCCGTCGAGCGCGCGCACCTGCGAGGCGCTCAGCCTGCGCGGCACGCGATCGAGCACGCACAGCGTACCCAGCGCCTCACCCTCGCGAGTCACCAGCGGCGCGCCGGCATAGAAGCGGATGTTGGGCGACGAAGTCACCAGCGGGTTCTTGGCGAAGCGCGGGTCTTCGAATGCGTCCTCGACGACGAACATGCGGTCTGGCTGCTCGATGGCGTGCGCGCAGAAGGCCACGTCGCGCGGCGTCTGCGTGGCCTCGAGGCCGACGCGGGACTTGAACCATTGCCGGTCCTCGTCGACCAGCGAGATGAGCGCCATCGGCGTTCCGCAGATCAAGGATGCGAGCTGGACGATCTCGTCGAAGTCGTTCTCGGGAAGGCTGTCGAGGAGCCCGGTCGCCCGCAACGCCTTCAGGCGCCCCTCCTCTTTCATGGCTAGCGCGGCGCTTGGCATTCGGCGAGGCCCTGGTGAGACTTCGACACGCCGTGCGCAGACCTTAAGGCGTCGCGGCAGCAGCGGCGCAGCGGATTGGGCGCGCGAGCAACACCTACAGCGCTTTTCCTGTGACAAATCAATGCGCATACTATCGGTAGCTCCGCTGACGCGCCTGCCCGGCTTGCAATCGGTTGGGTGCCTGTCACTTGCGTTCGTCGCGGGTGCTTCACACTTTTTCATCACGCAGGACGACGGCAGGACCCGAACGTCCCCTGCGCTGGTCGCGTGCAGTGGTTGGCGCGATCTTTCTCAAACAAAGGAGCCAAGATGAAGAGGCTGATCTTCTCGTTGCTTGCTGCTACGACTCTCCTCGGCACCAGGGCCGCGTTCGCGGCCGATGACCACCCCGGCGCCGGCGACGCGGCGCACGACCGCAATGACGACCACAACCGGAACCGCGGCGGCGACAACGACCGCAACGACGACCGGAACCGCAACCGCGGCGCCCGCGAGGACAACGACCGCAATGACGACCGCGGCCGCAACCGTGGAAACGACAACAATCGCAACGACGATCGGAACCACGATCGCGGCGAGCACGGCGGACGTCACCGCTAGTAGTCGCGGCGTGAATTGGTAGCAGCCCACTGCGGCGCTGGCGTCCCAGCCGGCGCCGCAGCTTTTCTAGAGTCACTGATCAGAACGAAGAGGTGCGCTCGACGGTGCGGACGCGGAGGCCGGCGCTGGTGTCGAGCGCGGCTCCAAACGGGCCCGCGCCGTCGCGCTCCGCATAGAGGTCGGCGGCGAGCACCAGCGAGAGCGGGCCAATGAGATCGAGCGTCAAACCCGCGTGCGCCCGGACCGTCGTCAGCGCCGTCGAGCCTCCGATGAAAGCATCCACCAGCGCGTCCGCTTGAATGCGGCGGCTGCCCGCGCGAAAGAGCTCCCACGGCGTCAGCGCCAGCTGCGCGTTCGCCCCCAACAAAGTTCGCGGCGCCCCGTCGCCCACCTGCCGCTCGAGCGCCGCGGCCAGCTTGAGGCTGAGCTTCGGATGGGGCTGCAGCCGCAAACCAGCGGACCCGCGGCCCAGCCAGCGCCGCGTCCCGGCGTCGTCGATGCTGGCGCCTTCGGTCTCGACATAGCCTTCGATATAAGGCTGTGGAGTCGCTGGACCTGTGGGGCCAAAGAGCGTGCGCTCGGTCAGCGTCGACCGGATCGATTCCAGATCGTCGTGAGTCACCGACGCGGGCGCCGCTGTGTGCGTCGAGGTGTAGCGCCAGAGGCCGGCGTTCTCCCAGAGCCAGCGCGGTGAGTCGGCAGTGAGTCGAAGATTGGTTTCAAAGCCGGCGGTAAAGACGTTGCTGCGCGCCAAGGCCGCGGCGGTGTACGCGCCCGGATTCGAGATCGAAGTCGAAGAGAAGCGCGCGTCGAGATCGGGCCGCAGCGTCCACTCGACGGCGCGCGCCGGGTCGGGCAGGGCCTCGCGCGGATCGCGCTCTTCCGGCCGCTCCAGCGCTTCAATCAGCGACGTCCGCAGCGAACCCTTCGCGACTGGTACCCACGCCGGCCCGCGCGGCAAGGCGCCGTCGCCGCCCTGGGCGAGAAAGCGCAGCGTGGCCACGCGATAGGTTCCGTTGGGTTCTATGGGCCGGCCGTTGATCTGCATTCCGTCCGCCGAGACGCCGAGCACCAAGAGATCTTTCGTCGTCTTGGCGCGCGCGGCCAGCCAATCGCCGGACACCTCCGCGACCTCGAGCGGCTCGTCGAACGGCATGCCCTCGAAGAGATCGCTCGCGGACAGTTCGGAAGCTCGCGCCGGATGAAAAGCCGAATCCACCGCGGCGCGATTGATGATGGCCACCTCCGCGTGCGCCGCGGCCCGCGCGGAGTTGGCGGCGAGCGAGAGCAGCCCGTCGCCATCCAACGGACGCGCCAGGTGCCCGCCACGCAAAGGCCGTCCCCACGCGGCGCAGAACGCGGGACCCACCGCCGCGCTGAAGTGCTGGATGGGCTCCGCGACTGCCGCAGCTTCAGCGAGCGGCCGCACCAGGATGTCGGCCTCGGCTGCCCGGAAGCGCACGTCGATGGCCCCGCCCATGGGCGCCGCCGCCAGCGCTGGCTTCACGCCGGGCGGCCGCGCGAAGAGCAGCTGCGCACCGGCGCGAGCGGCCAGCAGCAAGTCTGGCCTGCCGTCGGCCGGAAGCTTCGCCGCCAGCTCCAACACCTTGCCGGCAGCAGCGGAGGCAGGTGACTCGTCGATGCTGGCGATGACCAGATCTGCCCCCGCCGCCCGCGCCGACCTGGTCGCGCGAGCAATGGCCGCCGCTGGGTCCTCCAGAGACAGGCCTTGCGACTCTTCCGTTGCCACGCGATTCAATGCATTCGCAGGCAGCACGGCAATCAACGCGATCTTGGTCGAGCCGCTTTGCACCAGCAGCGCCTCGCCCGAGCTCAGCCCTGCGCAGATCTCCCGATGCGCGCCGTCGCAGCGCAGGTTGGTGGCCACGGCCGGTATCTGCAGCGCCTTCAGCTCTCTCCAGACGTTCAACGCCGGCTCTCGCGGCGCCGCCAGATCGGCGATGCCGATGAAGACCGCTCGATATCCAAGACCCGCCGCCACGCTCGCCAGCTCTTTCGGCGCGCTCTGCGCGGCAAACCGCGCCACGCCCGAGAAGGTGAGAAGCCCTCCGGTGTCAACGGCCAGCGCGCCCTCCCGCACGGCCTGCGCCACCGCTGGCGCGAGGCCGCTCCCGAACGCAGTCTGCGAGAAGCCACCCACAGCGCAAGCCGGCCGCGCCAGATCGCCATTCACTCCAGAAGTCACCACCACCCTGGCTTGCGCGGCGAGCAGCAGTGCGAGCGCAAGCGTCACCTGGCGATCCCAAATCGTTCGTTCACCGGCGCAGTTTCCCGCAGCGTCGCGTTGCCCGCAGCGGTCAGCGCGAGCGACTGTTCTGTCGCGCTCGTTGCGATAGAGTGACCGGCCCTTGCGCGTTCAAGTCGCCATCATCGGTTCCGGACCCGCGGGCCTGCTCTTGGGCCAGCTGTTGCAGCGCGCGGGCATCGACAACCTCATCCTCGAGCAGAAGAGCCAGGAGTACGTCCTGGCGCGGGTCCGCGCCGGCGTGCTCGAGCAGGGAACCGTCGAGCTGCTGGAGCAAGCCGGTGTCGCCGGTCGGCTACACTCCGAAGCCTTGCTGCACGGCGGCCTCGAGCTCTGCTTTCGCGGGCAGCGCCACCGCATCGATCTCCACGGCCTCACGGGCAAGAACGTCACCGTCTACGGCCAGACCGAAGTCACGCGTGATCTGATGAACGCACGCGACCCAGCGAAGTCGGTCTACGAAGCAGAGGACGTCAGCCTGCACGGATTCGACGGCGCGCATCCCAAGGTGCGGTATCGAAAAGATGGCGTCATCAAGGAAGTCGAATGCGACTTCGTCGCCGGCTGCGACGGCTACCACGGCATCAGCCGCCAGAGCGTTCCGCCCAGCGCCCTCCAACTGCACGAGCGCGTCGCGCCCTTCGGCTGGCTGGGCCTGCTCTCGGACACACAGCCCGTCTCGCACGAGCTGATCTACGTCAATCACCAGCGCGGCTTCGCCCTCTGCAGCATGCGCTCGCACACGCGCAGCCGCTACTACGTGCAGTGCGCGCTGACGGAGAACCTGGCCCATTGGTCTGACGACCGCTTCTGGGACGAGCTGCGCAGCCGCCTCGAGCCACGCGCCGCGGAAGAGCTGCGGACCGGGCCGTCGCTGGAGAAGAGCATCGCGCCGGTGCGCAGCTTCGTGGCCGAGCCCATGCGCTTCGGCAAGCTCTTCCTCGCTGGAGACGCGGCGCACATCGTGCCGCCCACCGGCGCAAAAGGCCTCAACCTCGCCGCCAGCGACGTGCACTTCCTCTCGCGCGGACTCATCGATTGGTACCGGAACAACGACTCTTTGGGATTGGACGCTTATTCAGAGCACTGCTTGCGCCGCGTCTGGAAGGCGGTGAGATTCTCCTGGTGGATGACCTCGCTCCTGCACCTGCAGCCCGAGACTGGCAGCTTTGGCCAGCGGCTCCAGCTGGCTGAGCTGGATTATCTGGTCCATTCGAAAGCCGCCTCGACTGCTTTGGCGGAGAACTACGTCGGACTCCCATTCCAATGAGCCAACCGCCCTACCTACATCCGCCTTATGTTTCGTCGCGGACCCGTGCGCCGCTGAAGCCGCTGGTGCTCTTGCCGCGGGCGGAAGCGAATCTGAAAGGTCCTGTCTTCGGCCACGAATCGGTGCGGCCTTCGGACAGCGATCTCACCAAACAACATACCGGCGCGCCTATTGGTGAGCGCATCGCGGTGGGCGGCCGCGTCCTCGACGAAGGCTGCAAGCCGGTGCGCGGGGCGTTGATCGAGCTGTGGCAGTGCAATGCCGCGGGCCGCTATGCGCACGAGCGCGACAACCACGATGCCCCGCTCGACCCCAACTTCTCCGGCTGTGGCCGCACGCTCACCGACGCGGACGGCAATTACACCTTTCATACCATCAAGCCCGCCGCCTATCCGTGGGGCAACCACGAGAACGCGTGGCGTCCGGCGCATATCCACTACTCACTCTTCGGCCAGGGCATCCTCAGCCGGCTGGTGACGCAAATGTACTTCCCCGGTGATCCATTGCTCGCCTACGATCCCATCTATCAAAGCACCGACGAAGCCTCGCGCGACCGTTTGGTTGCCCATTTCGACCTCGCGCGCACCACGCCGGAGTTTGCGCTGGGATATCGCTTCGACATTGTCCTGCGCGGCGGCGACGCCACGCCGATGGAGCGCTGATGGACGCCACCGCTTCGCAAACGGTCGGACCTTTCTTCCGCATCGGGCTCTCCTGGCTGAACGGCACGGGCACGGGCAGCGCCACCGTTCGCGGACGGGTCATCGACGGACTGGGACAGCCGGTGCCGGACGCGGTGCTGGAGATCTGGCAGCCCGGCGGCGGCTTCTGCCGGGTGCCCACGGACAAGGACGGCGCCTTTTGCTTCGCCACCAGCCGCGGCACGCTCACCGTGCTGATCTTCATGCGCGGACTGCTCCGCCACTTGATGACCCGCATCTACTTTCCCGGCGAGAGCGACGCGGCGCTGGGGCTCGTCCCCGCGGATCGCCGCCACACGCTGCTGGCGCGGGAAATCGACGGCGAGTTCGTCTGGAATGTCGTCCTGCAGGGCGACGACGAGACCGTCTTCTTCGACTTCTAGAGGCCCGCATGCACGATGCCCTGTTCGCCAGCAGCGCCATGCGCGAGGTCTTCAGCGACAGCGCGCGCGTGCAGGGGCTGCTCGACTTCGAAGCGGCGCTTGCGCGGGCAGAGGCGCGCGTTGGCTTCATTCCTGCTGCCGACGCCGAAGCCATCTCCAAAGCGTGCGATGCGTCGCTCTATGATTTGCAGTCGCTCTCCGCTGCGGCCGCCGGGGCCGGCAATCTCGCCATTCCGTTGATCAAAGAGCTGCGCGCCAGAACCAATGACAGCGTGCATCGCGGCGCGACCAGCCAGGACGCCATCGACACCGGCCTCATGCTGCAGCTGCGCAAGGCTTTGCCGCTCCTCGAGGCCGATGCAAAGCGGCTGGCCGATTCATTGGCCGCGCTGGCCGCCTCGCAGCGGAACACCGCCATGGCCGGACGCACCTGGATGCAGCAGGCCCTGCCCGTCACGCTTGGGTTGAAGGCCGCGGGCTGGCTCGACGGCCTCACGCGCCATCGCGCGCGCCTGCGCGGTCTGCGCGGCAACCTGGTGCTGCAGTTGGGCGGCGCGGTGGGCACGCTGGCGGCCTTCGAAGGTCAGGGGCTGCGCGTCGCCGCCGAGCTCGCGTCCGAGCTTGGCCTCGCGCTGCCCGGCCTTCCCTGGCACACGCAGCGCGACCGGCTGGCCGAGTTCGCCACCACCTTCGGAATGCTCGTGGGTTCGCTGGGCAAGATCGCGCGCGACCTGTCGCTGCTCTCGCAGACGGAGATCGGCGAGCTGAACGAGCCCGCGGAGGCTGGCCGCGGCGGCTCTTCCACCATGCCGCAGAAGCGCAACCCCGTCGCCTGCGCGGTCGCGCTCTCAGCGGCCGTGCGCGTGCCGCCGCTGGTCTCCACCATGCTCTCGGCCATGGTGCAGGAGCAGGAGCGCGGACTCGGCGGATGGCACGCGGAGTGGGAGACGCTGCCGCAGATCGCGCTGCTCACTTCCGGTGCGCTGGAGCAGCTGGCGCACGCCTTTGCAGCGCCCGACATTTCCACCAGGCACATCGCAGCCAACCTCGCGCTGACGCACGGCCTCATCCTCGCCGAGGCCGCCGTCACCAAACTGACGGGCTCCGTCGGCCGCAAGCTGGCGCAGTCCATCGTCGAAGCCGCCAGCCAGAAGGCGCTCGACGAGGGCCGCCCGCTGCGCGAATTGTTGACCGATCACCTCTCTGCTGCCGACCTCGACTCACTCTTCGAGCCAGCGCGATATCTTGGCGAAGCCGGCGCCTTCATCGACGGCGCGCTGGCCGCGCACCAGGCGGAGTAAACCCAATGCCCTCTCTCGACCTCGACGGACTGCGCTTCAACTATCGCTTCGACGGCGATACCGGCCCCGTCCTCATCCTCTCCAACTCACTCGGCACCAATCTCGGCATGTGGGACGCGCAGATCCCCGCGTTCAGCAAACGCTTTCGCGTGCTGCGCTACGACCAGCGCGGCCACGGCCAGACGCAGCTCGCTCCGAGCGCCTTCGGCTTCGACCGCCTGGGCCGCGACGTCGTCGCCCTGATGGACGGACTGCAGATTCCGAAGGCGATCTTCTGCGGACTCTCGATGGGCGGCATGACCGGCATGTGGCTGGGCGCCAACGCCCCGGGCCGCTTCGAGAAACTGCTGCTCTGCAACACCTCGCCGCATATGCCACCGCCCGAGCTGTGGAACACGCGCATCGAAACCGCGACGACGAAGGGCATGGCCGTCCTCGTCGAATCGGTCCTGGCGCGCTGGTTCACCGCGCCATTCTTGCAGCGCTCGCCAGAGCTGGTCGAGCCCGTGCGGCAAGGCCTGCTCCAGACCGCCGGCGCGGGTTATGCCGCCTGCTGCGCCGCCATTCGCGACATGGACCACCGCGAGCTGGTCGCGCGCATCCCGCTGCCAACTCTCGTCATCTCGGGCGCGCAAGATCCAGCGACTCCGCCCGCCGCCGGTCAATACCTGGCCGCCACCATTCCCGGCGCCCGCTATGTAGAGCTGGACGCCGCTCATCTTTCGAACATCGAGCAGACCGCGGCCTTCAACGACGCGGTGCTGCAGTTCATCTGAGGTTCCAAACATGGACGACAAGTACGACGCGGGAATGAAGGTGCGGCGCGCGGTGCTGGGAGACGAGCACGTCGACCGCTCATTGCAGGCCCGCACGCCCTTCAACGAAGAGTTCCAAGCTTTGATTACGAAGTATGCCTGGGGTGAGATCTGGACCCGCCCCGGCCTCCCGCGCAGCACCCGCAGCCTGCTCACCATCGCCCTGATGGTAGCCCTCAACCGCACCGAAGAGCTGCGCCTTCACCTCCGCGCCGCCGCCAACAACGGCGTCACCCGCGACGAAATCAAGGAAGTGCTCCTGCAAACCGCCATCTACGCCGGCGTCCCCGCCGCCAACTCAGCCTTCCACACCGCCGAGGACGTCTTCGCCGAACTGGACAACAAACCAGCCTTCTAATCCCCCGTCCCTCGCCAGCGCCCCTGTCCTTTTCGTCTCCCCCGCAGAAACCCGACGCTCAGCAGCCAGGTCCCCGGCTCGACCAACAAATCGCGCCACTCGCCATTCTCCGAGCTGCACCAATCCGTCCCCCGCTCGCCATAATGCCGCTCCGCATTCGTCCGCACATACTCGAGGGCATGCGCCACCTCCGTAGGCGTCCGCAAGAGATGCAAGTGATAGTGATCCTCAAACAAGCTCCCCTTGCGCCCCAACGCCGCATTCAACGCCCTCGCCAGGCGAACATTGAGCCCCTTCATCCCCCGCGCCAACGCCTCGCTATCATCCGCCTCCACGATCAAGTGCAGATGATTGCTCAACACACTGAACTTCACCAACCGCAACCCAAACTTCCCCTTCGCCGCCGCAAAGCTCCGCCGCACAAGCGCAAACCGCCGCGAAGCCCGTAAACTCGGCACGTCACCCAGCACCCGCATCGTCACATGCGCCGGAGTCGGCCGCCCAAACACCGGCCGCCGATGATGAGACACCCGCCCACCGCCACCCTTCGGCCGTCCAGCCCCTTTTCGCCTCCCCTCATGCCGCGGAAACTCGAGCTGCACCGGTTTCTTGAACATGATTTGAGGATACAACTTGGGGCGGTGTATGTCAACCGCAATCATGCTCAAGCATCGAGAACCAATCCAGGCTGACCCAAACCCAACCGCCGTCAAATCACCCGGCCGGCAACTCCTCCGCGCGCCTCGACGCAACAGCACCACGCCCCATCAAAAACTCCCCCCTGAAAAGCAAAAGAGCCCCAATGAGCCCACCGCGCGCCGCCGATGGCTAAATCGGCGCGAGGTCACAAAGCCACAAGGCCGCTAATCACAGAGTCTCAATGCAACGAAGTTACAAAGCCACGAAGGCCACAGCCGCCCTACCGCAGCCTCTCGACAGCACTCCGAAACGCCCGCCGCGGCTTCTCCCCGG
>DATBAA010000523.1:0-4968 GCA_036271755.1 Myxococcales bacterium
GACGCCGTATGGAAATGAAATACTTCGACCTCATCAAGCCGGGCACCAACCACGACTTCGTCAAGTACCGCGGCATCGCGGTCACCTTGTCGATCATCCTCAACGTGCTGGTGCTCCTGGGCGCGTTCGTCTGGCCGGGGCTGAACTACGGCGTCGACTTCGCCGGCGGCACCGAGCTGCAGATCAAGGCCCAGCAGAAGATCGACGCGGGCGATCTGCGCGAGCTGGTGGGCAAGCTGGGCTTCGGCGAGCCGACGGTCCAGGCCTACGGTCCTGCCAGCGAAAACCAGTTCCTGGTGCGCGTCGAGCGCATCTCGCTGATGACCAAGGAGAAGGCGGCCGCCATCCAGGCCGCGGTGACGCAGGTCCTGCCGGTGCAGAACATGCGCTTCGACCCCGAGGTGGGCGACAAGCTCGACTTCTACTTCAAGCAGCCGGTCGATGAGGCAGTTCTCCGCTCGGCGGTGGAGAAGGCCGGCACCTCGGTCAAGGAAGTGCGTCCGCTGCTCGCGCGCGAAGGACAGGACCGCGAGTACACCGTCATCACGCAGGGCACCGGCGACCGCATCGGCGAGGCGCTGCGCGAGAAGTACGGCAAGGATCAGGTCGAGGTGGTGCGCACCGACTACGTGGGCGCGCAGGTCGGGCAGGAGCTGAAGAAGGACGGCATGCTCGCGCTCTTCTACGCGATGCTGATGATCCTCATCTACGTCGGCTTCCGCTTCGACTTCCGCTTCTCGCCGGGCGTGGTCATCGCCCTCATCCACGACGCCGTCATCACGCTGGGCTTCTTCGTCGTCAGCCGCCGCGAGTTCAACCTCACCAGCGTCACGGCCATCCTCACCATCGTCGGCTACTCGGTGAACGACACCATCGTGGTCTACGACCGCATCCGCGAGAACGCGAAGCGCTTCAAGGGCAAGCCGCTGCGCGACCTCATCAACCTGTCCATCAACGAGATGCTGGGCCGCACCATCCTCACCAGCGGCGCCACGGCCCTTTCTTTGTTGGGCCTCATCTTCTACGGCGTCGGCACCATCCAGGACTTCGCGCTCGCCATGCTGGTCGGCATCATCTCCGGCACCTACTCGACCTGGTACATCGCAAGCCCGATGACCATCTGGATCGAGGAGCACATGGATCAGCGCAAGGCTCTCGAGGCCGCCAAGCCCAAGCCGAAGAAGTCCGAGCCGCGCCCCGCCGCCGCCAGGTAGTTGCGCGCCCGGGTCCATGCGGCCCTGACCGCGCCGGCGCTGGTCTTCTTCGCGCCGGTGCTCTTCTGGCGACGCGCGCTGTACCTGCGCGACAACGGCGTTTACTTCTATCCGCACAAGGCCCTGATCGCGGCGACGCTGCGCTCCGGGCACTTGCCGCAGTGGAGCGCGCAGGAGTACGGCGGCTTGCCAATCCTCGCCGATCCGAACTTCAACACCTTCCATCCGCTCTCGCTGCTGACCGATTTCCTGCCGCTGCCGTGGGGCTTTCAGCTCTTCGTCTTCGCCGCCGCGCTGGTGGCGGCCTACGGCGCGTACTGGCTGGGGCGGGAGCTGGGGTTCTCCGAGCCGGGGGCCATCGTCTGCGCCTGGGCGTTTGCCTGGTCGGGACCGTTCGTGTCGTTGATCGAATCGGGGCAGCTGGTCGCGCCGGCGTTCGTGCCCTGCCTCTTCGCGGCGGCGGTGCGGCTGCGGCGGCTTTCGGGGCGGCGCGAGCTGCTGCTCGTTTCGGTCATGGCCGCGCTGGTCTTGCTCTCGGGTACGCCCGAGATCGCGGCCTGCGGGTTCTTGCTGGCCTTGATCCTCTCCGGGCGCCAGGGCTTGCGGTTTCTGGCGGGCTGCGCCCTGGGCGCGGGCCTGGCGGCGGTGCAGCTCCTGCCCACCGCCGCGTTCGTGCACGAGTCGTCGCGGGGGATGGGCTTTGGCCCCGAGGCGGCGTTTCGCTTGCAGCGGATTCCGGCGCTGATCTTTCCGCTCTTCGACGGCTGGATGGACGCGCCGGGGGTCTCTTACTGGAGCTTCGAAGCCACGCCTTGGGTCGAGGCGGTCTATCTCGGGGCGGTCGTCCTGCTGCTGGCGGGGCTGGGTTGTACAAAACAATGGAAGGTGTTGGCGGCGGCGCTGATCATCGCGGTCTTTGCCACCACGCCGGGCTTCGCGGCCGCGCGCGAGTGGCTGCCGCCGCTGCGCAACATCCGCTTCGGCGACAAGCTGATCTTTCCGCTGGCCATGGCGGTGCCCATCGCGGCGGGGGCCGGATTCGATCGTTTGGGCAATTCGTACAAATTGCGCGGGGCCGCTCTGGGTGTGGCTTTGATCGCGATCGCCTGTTGGATCCTGTCGCGGACGGCGGAGCCCGCCGGCTTCAGCGCCGACCAGCTCGAGTGCCTGCGCGCGACCGCGCTGCGATTCGTACCAATCGAGCTGGGCCTCACCGCCGCCGCGCTCGCGGTCATCGCGTCCGGCCGGAAGCTGCTCTTGCTGCCCGTGATCGCCGTCGAGCTGGGTCTGCCGGCGGCGACGCTGATTCGTACGATTCCGTCGGCCGAGCTGGTGGCCAGGAGTCCGCTCGAGCCAGAGGTCGCCGGCGCCGGCCGCGACTTCCGCATCGACGTCCAGAGCTCGGGCCTGCGCAACGAGGACCTGGCGCACATCGGCGAGCCAGATTGGGTCAGGTCGCGGAAGCTCTTCTCCATTCGTCACCAGACGCTCTACGACGCCGGCGCCGCGCCCGGCCTGCTCTTGATGCGCGGCTACTCCGGCTTTCCCTCGGGCCAGATGAAGGACCTCTTCGCCAAGGGCGACTTGAACCTCCTCTCGGTCCGCTACGGCATCGAGTTCGGCTCGGGAGGCAGGTCGCCGTATCCTTCGCTCGGCTTCAAGCTGGCGCGAGATCACGGCGGCGTCCGCATCTTCCGCAACGACTGGGCGCTGCCGCGCGTGCGCCTCGAGCCAATTGGCGAAGCGCGGCTGGCCAGAGAGAGCAACGACGATTTGTACGTTTTGACCGACGCGCCTGCACAGGCCCGGCTGGTGGTCGCGGACACCATGGCCACCGGCTGGACGGCCACCATCGACGGCGCTCCGGCGCAGCCGCTGCCCGGAGCCCTGAGGGTCGTCGAAATTCCGGCCGGCAAGCACGAGGTGCGCTGGAGCTATCGCGCGCCGGGGCTGCTCGCCGGCGCCGTGGTGACGCTGGTTTCGCTCTTGCTGGCCGTGGCGCTCTCGAAAAGGTCACGCGCCGCCGGTTGAAGCGGTGTAGACGATCCGCATGCGCTGGACGCACGGCCCGGGCACCTCCGCTGAAGCTGCAGAAGAGGGTGCGCGTCTCGCAGCGCAGCTTGGCTTGAGAGCGCCGACCGGCCGCATCCTCTGGGCGCGCGGGCAACGCGACGTGGCCTCGGCAGAGCGATTTCTCGCACCCAAGCTCGATCAGCTGCCCAACCCGTTCGAGCTCAAGGCCATCGAGCCCGCGGTCGAGCGGCTCTGCAAGGCGCTGAGAGAGAAAGAGAAGATCAGCGTCTACGGCGACTACGACGTGGACGGCGTCACCAGCACCGTGCTGCTGGTCTCGACGCTGCGCAAGCTGGGCGGCGTCGTCGACTACTACGTCCCGCACCGGCTCATCGAGGGCTACGGCCTCAACAGCGAGGCGATGCGCAAGCTGGCCGAGCGGGGCACGAAGCTCGTGGTCAGCGCCGACTGCGGCGTCACCGCCGTCGCCGAGGTGGACGCCGCCGCGCGCCTGGGCCTGGACGTCGTCGTCATCGATCACCACACCGCCTCGCAGGACCTGCCGCGGGCGGTGGCGATCTTGAACCCGCACCAGCCGGGCTGCACCTTCCCGGGCCGCGAGCTGGCCGCGGTGGGCGTGGCCTTCCACCTGCTGCTGGCGCTGAGAAAGCGGCTGCGCGAGCAGGGCTGGTTCGAGAAGCGCCCCGAACCAAACCTGCGCGAGGCGCTCGACCTGGTGGCGCTGGGCACCATCGCCGACGTGGTGCCGCTGACCGGCGCGAACCGCGTGCTGGTGACGTTCGGCCTGCGCGAGCTGTCGAAGGCGGCGCGTCCGGGCGTCGCGGCGCTGAAGAAGGTGGCGCTCCTGGACGGCGCGGTCACCGCGGGAGACGTCGGTTTCAAGCTGGGCCCGCGCATCAACGCGGCCGGCCGGCTCGACGACGCTTCGGTGGGTGTCCGGCTCTTGCTCAGCGAAGATCCGGCCGAGGCCCGCGCGCTCGCCGAAGAGCTCGACCGCGCCAACGCCGAGCGCCAGGAGCTGCAGGCGCGCATCGTCGGCGAAGCTTACGAGCGCGCGGCCCAGCTGGGGCCGCCCGAGGAGCGCCGGACGCTGGTGGTGTGGGCGCCGGGCTGGCACGTGGGCGTGGTGGGCATCGTCGCGTCCCGGCTCGTCGATCGCTTCCACCGTCCCGCGCTGGTGCTGGCCGAGGAGGGCGGGGTGGCCAAGGGTTCCGGCCGCAGCGTCGAGGGCTTTCATCTCTACGATGCGCTCGCCCGCTGCTCTTCCCACCTGAGCCGCTTCGGTGGACACAAGCACGCCGCCGGGGTCCAGCTGCCGGTGTCTGGTCTGCAGGCCTTCAGCGACGCGCTGGAGGCCGAGGCGCGCAGGACCCTGGATCCGTCGCAGCTCAGCCCGCGCGTGCGCATCGACGCCTATCTGGAGGCTTCAGACGTGGGGCCGGAGCTCGCGCACGAGCTGCAGCGGCTCTCGCCCTTCGGCGCGGGAAACCCAGAGCCGGTCTTCATGTGCAAAGCGCTGCAGGCGCACGAGGTGCGGCTCTTGCCCGACAAGCGCGGCGCCGGCCCCGGCCATTTGAAGCTCAGCCTCACCAACGGCTTCGACGCCATCGGCTTCGGGCTGGGCGCGCTCGCGCTCAAACAAGCCTCGCCCTTCGACGCCGCCTTCCAGCTCTCCATCGACACCTGGAGAGACGTCGAGCGCATCCAGCTGAAGTTGAAA